>NZ_JBEPBF010000117.1:0-32286 GCF_040298985.1 Streptomyces sp. NPDC001093
TCGCTGTGTGGCGCGGCGCGGGGGCGGGGGCCCCCCCCTCCCCGGCCCGGCGCCGGGGGGGGGGGGGGGGGGGCCGGGGGGGGGGGGGGGGGGGGCCGCCCCCCCCCCCCCCCCCCCACCTCCCCCTCCCCCGTGTCACGGTGGTCCTCCTGCCGGTCCTCCTGCCGGTCCAGGCCGGCGGGCAGCGGCCCGTGCAGCCAGGCCTTCAGCGGGCCGTTCTTGCTGCCCACCGTCACCGGGCGGAACTCGGCCGCGGGAATGCCCGGGTGGTCGTGGCGCACCACGCCCGCGTACAGGGCGTCCGAGACGCACAGCGCGAAGTCGTCGGACCGCTCGCGCAGGGCGTCGCGCAACAGGCCGGCGTCGAGCAGGCGGCAGGCGTGGTTCAGATCGGAGCCGACCCAGCCGTCGAGTTCGTCCACGGCGACATAGCCGGTGGCGACGACACCGCGCAGCCGGATCTGGGCCGAGCGGGACGCCATGCGGTTGACGGCGTGCAGCTCGGCCGGGACCTCCTTGAGCAGGACGCGCAGCAGCGTCGTGACCGAGGCGTTCGCATCGATGAGTGCCAGGACCGCGTCCCCGCGGTCGGCGCGCAACCGCTGGGTCTCGTCGATGCCGGCGCGTTCCAGGGTGCGGTCGGTGATGTCGTAGAGCATGCGCCGCAGATAGGCCTGCTCCACGTCGTCTCGGTGGCTGAACCTCTCGATGTCCAGCAGCAGGATCGTACGGCTCACGGGGTCGGTCATCGTCGCCTCTCGGGGGGGTCCGCCGTGCAGGACAGCAGAGTGGCCGCGCCGCGGCGGCGGCCGTGAGGGCGGATGACGCAGTCGAAGTGTGACCGTGTGCACAGAGTGACCCGGGGGCCGTCGTCACCCTTCGGGGGCTCGGTCCCTCTCGGGTGACCGTGGTGGCCGGCGCCGCTCTTCGGGAGCCGGTCCCTTTGGGGTGGCCGCCGTCGCTCTTCGGGGTCTGGGGGCAGCAGTGATGGCCGGCGCCGCTCTCCGGGCGGCCGTGGGGGCCGCCGTCCGTCCCTGGGACGGCCCGGCCCCGAGGCCCCCCTGCCAGGCCGGCACCGCGCTGCGTCTGTCACCCGTCTGGCGGCGCCGGCGGCTGCTGTGACCGTCCTGCGGTTGTCGCCGTCCCTGCGGTGGCGGTGACTGCTGCCACGGTCCTGCGGCTGTCACCCTTCTGGCGGTGCCGGTGACCGGTGTCGCACCCTGCGGTCCTGGATGACTGCTGGAACCGTCCTGCGGCCGTCACCCTCCTGAGGCCGCTCCGATGAACGCTGGCGCCTTGCCAGCGGCCCCGCTGCCCGCCGTCACCCCCACGCCCCCGATGCCCGCCGTCACCCCCCGTCCGGCGGTCCCGGCGGTGACGGAATCCACGGGGCGCCCGGGGCGCCCGGGGCGGAGGTGGATGCCGCGGCCGCTATTCGGCGCAGCACGTCGGGGCGGTGGATGAGCAGGGCCCGGCGGCCCGTGGTGACCGCGTGTTTGTCGCGCAGCTCCTTCAGCAGGCGCTGGACCATCTCGCGGGAGGCACCCACCGAGCCCGCAAGCTCCTGTTTGCTCAGGGGGACGGAGACCTCGATGCCCTCCTCGGTGCGGCGGCCGTGCGTGCGGGCCAGGTCCAGCAGCAGGACGGCGAGCCGCTCGCGCACGTTCATGGAGGCGAACTCCAGGCGGCGCCGGTCGGCCGCCCGGGTGCGGTCGGCGGTGAGGCCCAGCAGGGCGAACGACGCGGCGGGGGAGCGGCGCAGGAAGTCCCGGAACCGCTCGTGCTCCACGGCCAGCGAGCGCACCGGCTCCAGCGCGGTCACCGTGGCCGAACGCGGCCGCCCGGTGAGCGCCGCCGACTCGCCGACGATGTCACCGGGGCCGCGCAGCGCGAGCAGTGCCTCGTATCCGTTGGCGGCCGCCGCGGTCACCTTGGTCCAGCCCTGCACGAGAAAGAGCACGTGGGAGGAGGGCTCGTGCTGGTGGATCAGCACCATGCGGGCGGTGAAGGCCAGCTCCCGGCCGAGGGCGAGCAGCACCTCCCGGTCCTCGGTTTCCAGCCGGGCCAGGAAGGGCACCCGGTCGTCCAGGCCGCCGTCGTCCCGTGCAGACGCGGTCGTCCAAGTGCTCGCCATGCCGGCCCCCCGAATTGTTCACCCGCAGCGGACGGATCAACGTACTGAAAGCGCACCAGGCATATCCTCGGCAAGAGCGGAAACCGGCCAGGTACGGCCGGAGGGCACTTTCCGGCCTTCCGACCAGGCCTGACGCGGTTCGGTGGGCGGCTCGCGGCGGGCGCTGGACAACTGGGACGAATCCCGGCCGGCGAGGTGGGAAGTCCGGCGTGTCGGTGCTCGCTCCATTTGTTTTGACCGAAGTCCGTGAGGTAGGTACGCTCAGACCTTGTGCCTGGGGTGTGCCCTGGCTCTCGTGCGTGCCTTCAAACCGCATGGCGAGCTATGAGCGGCCACCGTAATCTGTGCTCTTTTCGCCTTGCGGCGGGAGTCCGCCGGATTCGACACACCCGACCGCGTGGGTCGGCGACGTTCCAGGTTAGCTGTACCCATCGGCACACAGAAACCGGAGAAGTAGTGCCTACGATCCAGCAGCTGGTCCGCAAGGGCCGGCAGGACAAGGTCGAGAAGAACAAGACGCCCGCACTCGAGGGCTCCCCTCAGCGTCGTGGCGTCTGCACGCGTGTGTTCACGACCACCCCGAAGAAGCCGAACTCGGCCCTCCGCAAGGTCGCGCGTGTGCGTCTGACCAGCGGCATCGAGGTCACCGCTTACATTCCGGGTGAGGGACACAACCTGCAGGAGCACTCCATCGTGCTCGTGCGCGGCGGCCGTGTGAAGGACCTGCCGGGTGTTCGCTACAAGATCATCCGCGGCTCTCTCGACACCCAGGGTGTCAAGAACCGCAAGCAGGCTCGCAGCCGTTACGGCGCCAAGAAGGAGAAGTAAGAATGCCTCGTAAGGGCCCCGCCCCGAAGCGCCCGGTCATCATCGACCCGGTCTACGGTTCTCCTCTGGTGACCTCCCTGATCAACAAGGTGCTGCTGAACGGCAAGCGCTCCACCGCCGAGCGCATCGTCTACGGCGCCATGGAGGGCCTGCGCGAGAAGACCGGCAACGACCCGGTCGTCACGCTCAAGCGCGCTCTCGAGAACATCAAGCCGACCCTCGAGGTCAAGTCCCGCCGTGTCGGTGGCGCCACCTACCAGGTCCCGGTCGAGGTCAAGCCCGGCCGTGCCAACACCCTGGCGCTGCGCTGGCTGGTCGGTTACTCCCGCGCCCGTCGCGAGAAGACCATGACCGAGCGTCTCCTCAACGAGCTTCTCGATGCCTCCAACGGCCTCGGTGCGGCCGTGAAGAAGCGCGAGGACACCCACAAGATGGCCGAGTCCAACAAGGCCTTCGCGCACTACCGCTGGTAGTCGCTACCCACATCGAGACCGAGAGAAGACTGAAGCCTTATGGCTACCACTTCACTTGACCTGGCCAAGGTGCGCAACATCGGCATCATGGCCCACATCGACGCGGGCAAGACGACCACCACCGAGCGGATCCTGTTCTACACCGGTGTGTCGTACAAGATCGGTGAGGTCCACGACGGCGCTGCCACCATGGACTGGATGGAGCAGGAGCAGGAGCGTGGCATCACGATCACCTCTGCTGCCACCACCTGCCACTGGCCGCTGGAGAACGTCGACCACACCATCAACATCATCGACACCCCGGGCCACGTCGACTTCACCGTCGAGGTGGAGCGCTCCCTGCGCGTGCTCGACGGTGCCGTGACGGTGTTCGACGGCGTCGCCGGCGTTGAGCCGCAGTCCGAGACCGTGTGGCGTCAGGCGGACCGCTACGGCGTTCCGCGTATCTGCTTCGTCAACAAGCTGGACCGGACCGGTGCCGAGTTCCACCGCTGCGTCGACATGATCTCTGACCGCCTCGGCGCTCAGCCGATCGTGATGCAGCTGCCGATCGGTGCCGAGGCCGACTTCAAGGGCGTCGTGGACCTGGTCCGCATGAAGGCGCTCGTGTGGTCCGCCGAGGCGACCAAGGGCGAGATGTACGACGTCGTCGACATCCCGGCCACGCACACCGAGGCGGCCGAGGAATGGCGCGGCAAGCTCCTCGAGGCCGTCGCCGAGAACGACGAGCAGCTGATGGAGCTGTACCTGGAGGGCGAGGAGCCCACCGAGGAGCAGCTCTACGCGGCGATCCGTCGTATCACCATCGCGTCCGGCAAGGGCACCGGCACCACCGTGACCCCGGTGTTCTGTGGCACCGCGTTCAAGAACAAGGGCGTCCAGCCCCTGCTCGACGCGGTCGTGCGCTACCTGCCTTCCCCGGTTGACATCGAGGCCATCGAGGGCCACGCGGTCAACAACCCGGAGGAGGTCGTCAAGCGCAAGCCGTCCGACGACGAGCCGCTGTCCGCGCTGGCGTTCAAGATCATGAGCGACCCGCACCTCGGCAAGCTCACCTTCGTCCGGGTCTACTCGGGCCGCCTGGAGTCCGGCTCTTCGGTGCTGAACTCCGTCAAGGGCAAGAAGGAGCGCATCGGCAAGATCTACCGCATGCACGCCAACAAGCGTGAGGAGATCGACTCGGTGGGCGCCGGCGACATCGTCGCCGTCATGGGCCTGAAGCAGACCACCACCGGTGAGACGCTGGCCGACGACAAGAACCCGGTCATCCTGGAGTCCATGGACTTCCCGGCGCCGGTCATCCAGGTCGCCATCGAGCCCAAGTCGAAGGGCGACCAGGAGAAGCTGGGCGTCGCGATCCAGCGCCTGGCCGAGGAGGACCCGTCCTTCCAGGTCCACTCGGACGAGGAGACCGGCCAGACCATCATCGGTGGTATGGGCGAGCTGCACCTCGAGGTGCTGGTCGACCGTATGCGCCGTGAGTTCAAGGTCGAGGCCAACGTCGGCAAGCCGCAGGTGGCCTACCGCGAGACGATCCGCAAGGCCGTCGAGCGCGTCGACTACACCCACAAGAAGCAGACCGGTGGTACCGGTCAGTTCGCGAAAGTGCAGATCGGCATCGAGCCGCTCGAGGGTAGCGACACCTCGTACGAGTTCGTGAACAAGGTGACCGGTGGTCGTATCCCGAAGGAGTACATCCCTTCGGTCGACGCCGGTGCGCAGGAGGCCATGCAGTTCGGCATCCTCGCCGGTTACGAGATGACCGGTGTCCGCGTGATCCTGCACGACGGTGCCTACCACGAGGTCGACTCCTCCGAGCTCGCCTTCAAGATCGCCGGTTCGCAGGCCTTCAAGGAGGCCGCGCGCAAGGCTTCGCCCGTGCTGCTCGAGCCGATGATGGCCGTCGAGGTCACCACGCCCGAGGACTACATGGGTGAGGTCATCGGTGACATCAACTCCCGCCGTGGCCAGATCCAGGCCATGGAGGAGCGGGCCGGTGCCCGCGTCGTGAAGGGCCTCGTGCCCCTCTCGGAGATGTTCGGTTACGTCGGCGACCTGCGCAGCAAGACGTCCGGCCGTGCGAGCTACTCCATGCAGTTCGACTCCTACGCCGAGGTTCCGCGGAACGTCGCCGAGGAGATCATCGCGAAGGCCAAGGGCGAGTAACGCACCGCGTTCACACGCCGTAGGCTTGACTCCGGAGCCTCAAGGGGCAAACAGCCGTAAACCCGGATGTTTGCCCCCGGTTCCGGGCCTTTACAGCAAAGATCACCTGGCGCCGATGAAGTAAGGCGTACAGAACCACTCCACAGGAGGACCCCAGTGGCGAAGGCGAAGTTCGAGCGGACTAAGCCGCACGTCAACATCGGCACCATCGGTCACATCGACCACGGTAAGACGACCCTCACGGCCGCCATTACCAAGGTGCTGCACGACGCGTACCCGGACCTGAACGAGGCCACCCCGTTCGACAACATCGACAAGGCGCCCGAGGAGCGCCAGCGCGGTATCACCATCTCCATCGCGCACGTCGAGTACCAGACCGAGGCGCGTCACTACGCCCACGTCGACTGCCCGGGTCACGCGGACTACATCAAGAACATGATCACGGGTGCGGCGCAGATGGACGGCGCCATCCTCGTGGTGGCCGCCACCGACGGCCCGATGCCGCAGACCAAGGAGCACGTGCTCCTGGCCCGCCAGGTCGGCGTTCCGTACATCGTCGTCGCCCTGAACAAGGCCGACATGGTGGACGACGAGGAGATCCTGGAGCTCGTCGAGCTCGAGGTCCGTGAGCTCCTCTCCGAGTACGAGTTCCCCGGCGACGACGTTCCGGTCGTCAAGGTCTCCGCTCTCAAGGCCCTCGAGGGCGAGAAGGAGTGGGTGGACTCCGTCCTCAACCTGATGGCCGCCGTCGACGAGTCGATCCCGCAGCCGGAGCGCGACGTCGACAAGCCGTTCCTGATGCCGATCGAGGACGTCTTCACGATCACCGGTCGCGGTACGGTCGTCACCGGCCGTATCGAGCGTGGTGTCCTGAAGGTCAACGAGACCGTCGACATCATCGGCATCAAGCCGGAGAAGACCAGCACCACGGTCACCGGCATCGAGATGTTCCGCAAGCTGCTCGACGAGGGCCAGGCCGGTGAGAACGTCGGTCTGCTGCTCCGCGGCATCAAGCGCGAGGACGTCGAGCGCGGCCAGGTCATCATCAAGCCGGGCTCGGTCACCCCGCACACCGAGTTCGAGGCCCAGGCCTACATCCTGTCCAAGGACGAGGGTGGCCGCCACACGCCGTTCTTCAACAACTACCGCCCGCAGTTCTACTTCCGTACGACGGACGTGACCGGCGTGGTGACCCTCCCCGAGGGCACCGAGATGGTCATGCCGGGTGACAACACCGAGATGAAGGTGGACCTCATCCAGCCCGTCGCCATGGAGGAGGGCCTGAAGTTCGCCATCCGCGAGGGTGGCCGCACCGTGGGCGCCGGCCAGGTCACCAAGATCGTCAAGTAAGTCCAGCTTGCTTGAGGGTCACCTGACCTGAGGTCTCTGACCTGGGAGAGGCCCGTACGACTCCGGTCGTACGGGCCTCTTCGTCGTTTCCATGCGTTTTGTGAACGTGACAGTCACTGCATGTTCTGCACCGGCGGATGGTCGTACGACGCCTCGCACACGTACACCTGGAGGCTGTAGCCCCGGCCGATGGTGATCTGCGTGTGGCAGGCCGGTCCGTCCGAGTGGTAGCCGGTGTACCCGGCGTCCTCCACCGGCCGCCAGCTGCCGCTGCCGCCGTCCCACTCGATGCCGTCGACGGTGAGCAGGGGCCGCACCCCGGCGCCGCACTCGGCGCAGGCCATGGGGAACGGGTCGGAGAAGCTCCAGGGCGCGTGGCCGCCGAGCTTCCACCCAGGGGCGACGGAAAGGTCGTACTGGTAGCAGACTTCTGGCTCCCCGGAATCCTCGTCCGCCGACGCCTCTTCCCACTCCTCGATCCGGTCCGCCAGCTCCTTGGGCAGCTCGTGCGGGGCCGGGTACTCGACGACGGTCTCGGGGTGCAGCACACATGGTTCGGGCAGGTAGTCACCGCTGCCGATCACCGCGGGCCGCGGCGGAGCGGCGAGCGGGGCGACGACATCGGCGGCCCGGCGCCAGCGCAGATCGACCCTCGGTACGTAGCCGTCCTCGGGATGGTCGAAGGGGCACCACAGCACCTGCAGCAGATCGGTGCCGCCGGGCCGGGGCAGCGTGGGCACATCGACGGCGCGTATCTGAGCGACCGGCACCAGCGGCACGGGCCCGTCCAGGGCTGTTCGGTACGCCTTGGTCCCACGCTCGACCAGCGCACGTTCCTCCTCGGTCAGCAGGTCGGCGCCCTGCGGACGGGGCCGAGCCCAGGCCTCCCGCAGAACGCGTCGGCAGACGTGTACGTCGTCCGGTGCCACACCCAGGTGCCAGGGACCGGCGTGCTCCGGGCAGGTCGGCCACTCCTCGCCGGCCGGCCACAGCAGCGGCCCGCCGACGGAACTGTCCGCCGCGGTCGGCGCACCGGCGCGGGGATGCAGCCGTACGGCGGTGCGGGCGAGCGGGGCCAGCTCGGGGAAGTGCTCGGTGATGTCCAGGGGGCGGGGTGGCGTGGTCCGGGGCATGGCGGGAGGTTACTGGGCCGCTCTGACAGCACGGCCGGGCCGGGTGGCTTCGGAAGCGCCCGGCGTTCAGCGCTGGGAGAGCTCCTGGCCGTCCACGGAGTAGGTGGTCACCCCGCCCACCGCGGTGATCGCCATGGTGTGCCAGCCGTCGAGTCCCATCGGGTGGGAACTCCTGACGCGGTCTCCCTGCACGCTGCTGCGCCAGCTCGTGGTGTCGAGCCGAGGACCGAACCGACTCCATCCGCCGTTGGGCATGTACTCGTAGTCGAGTTCGCTGTACTTCCATGACCCGTGGTCCGGGGAACAAAGAGTCAGAGCCATTGCCGTACGATGCGCCCTCGTGGCGATACAGAATCCGTACCCGTGGGGACCCCCGTACGGCGGTCCGCCGCCTCCGCCGGTGAACATCCCGGCGAAGGACCTGCGACCCCGGCGCATCTGGTACGTGGTATCCGCGCTGCTGGGGCTCGTGCTGGCCGGTGCCGGCGTCGCCTTCATCGTGGTGACGGTGAAGGACACCGTGGACTCGATCGACACCGCCCACAGCTTCTCCAGCGGTGACTCGCGGACGTTCGGCTTCGTCCGGGGGAAGACGAAGGCGATCTACGTCTCCCAGTCCGGGCAGGGCCATGTCGTCTGCCGGATCCCGCAGATGCGGTCCGGGTCGATGACCCAGCCGGACAGCACCTTCACCATCACCCTCGGTTCCCGCACCTGGGACCGCGTCCTCGAGGTGAAACCCGGCAGCAGCGGCGACTACACGCTCACCTGTACCTCCGAGTTGCCGGCCGAGTTCGCCCTGGGAGACAAGCCCCGGGTGGGGGCCACGATCGGGAGCATCGCCGCGGGGATCGCCTGCTTCCTCGCCGCGGTCGCCACCACCGCCACCATCGTCATCGTCACCGCTGTCCGACGCGGCCGGCACCGGCGCCGGCTGGCCGCCGCGCTGGCTCCTCCACCGCAGTGGGGCCCGCCGCCTCAGTGAGGTGCCCTGGACGGAGCCTCTGCTCGCTGAGTCCTGGTGCCGGGACGGTGATCTCGGCCCATACGGTCTTGCGCGGAGTCCGGCCCGTCGAGACACCCCAGCGGTCGGCCAACGCCTCCACGAGGACCAGCCCCCGCCCCGATTCGCCCTCGGTATCGGGGTGTTGGACCAGGGGCAGGCGGTCACCGCGCGTGTCGGTCACCTCGATGCGGAGGATGTCGCCGACGACGTAGAGGGTGAGCCGGAAGTTCCGTCCGGACACCCGGCCGTGGATCGCGGCGTTGGCGGCCAGCTCACCCACGATGTGCTGTGCCGCGTCCAACGGAAGCCCCCAGGTGCGGAGTTGCTCGGTAGCCAGCAGTCGGGCCAGCCGGGCGCCGCGACGCGTGGGGGACAGGAGGACCGTGAAGTTGGGGATGGGGCTGGTGAGTTCGGCCGGGGCCTCGCCGATCTCGGCCGTCTCGGCGGTTTCTTGATTCATGTCACTCAGCGTGGCGGACCCTGCTTCCATAGGTGAGTGACAACGCCTTCACGTACGGTGACTGTCTCCGCTTTGTCTCGGCTGTCTCGGCTGTCTCGGGCGTTGTACGGGTACAGGTGCGCGTCGGAGGAGGGTCATGAGCGACGGTGTGGACGAGGCGGGTTGGGACGTCGAGCCGGGGGACGAGATCGAGCCGGTGGTCCAGGCGGTGGGGCGCCTGCTCAGGGTGTGCCGGGAGGCGGCCGGGCTGAGCGTGGCCGAGCTGGCCGAGGCCCTGGGCTACGGCGAGGACATGATCCGCAAGATCGAGCGCGGCGTGCGGATTCCCCGGCCTGAGCTGCTCGACAGGGCGGACCAGATCCTGAAGGCGCAGGGGCATCTGAGGGCCTTCTTGGAGGACATGCGCAAGGCCCGGTATCCGAAGAAGGTGCGGGAGCTGGCGGAGATGGAGGGCCGGGCGGTCGAGCTACTGCTGTACAGCCACCACAACATCCATGGCCTGCTGCAGACAGAGGAGTACGCACGAGCGCTGCTTCGCACCTGGCGTCCGGCCTATACCCCGGATCAGCTGGAGCGCATGGTGGCGGCGCGCATCGCCCGGAAGTCCGTCTTCGAGCGGTCGCCCGCACCCGAGTTCAGCTTCGTCCAGGAAGAGGTGACACTGCGCCGCCCGGTCGGGGACACAATGGTGTTGCGCCGACAGCTAGAACACATGCTGGAGGTGGCCCGGTTGCCGTTCGTGGAGCTTCAAGTGATGCCGACCGCCCGCGCGAATCACCCTGGGACGGGTGGTCTGATCGAGGTGCTGAAGTTCCTGGATGGAACGGGAGTTGGCCGTACCGACGGTGACTTCTCGGGCCGCCCGGTCTCGAACCCGAGGCAACTCCGTGTCCTCGACCTGCGCTATGGCATCATCCGGGCTCAGGCGCTCACGCCAGAGGAGTCTCTGGTCTTCATCGAGCAAGCACTGGGAGAACTATGAGCACCCCGGAACTCCACTGGTTCAAGAGCAGCTACAGCAGCAGTAGCAACGGCAATGACTGCATCGAGGTCGCCCCCACCCCTACCACCATCCACATCCGCGACTCCAAGAACGCCGACGGCCCCCGGCTCGCCGTCACCCCCACCACCTGGACCGCCTTCGTCACGTACGCCGCCGAAGGCTGACGGCCCACGCCACCAGGCCCAGCCCCAGAAGTGCAGCTCCCGTCGCCGGGACCGCCCCCCACCCGCCGAACCGGTACGCGGTGACACCGAGGGCGGAGCCCGCCGCGCCGCCGAGGTAGTACGACGTCATGTAGACGGACGCGATCCGGGCCCGGGGGTGGTCCGGGAGGTCGTAGACCACGCTCATGTTGAGCAGGTGGACGCCATGGACCGCGACGTCCATGACCAGCACCCCGGTCACCAGCCAGGCCAGGCTGCGGCCGCCCGGCCACATCGCCGCGAACGCGATCACGCCCAGCGAAAGCAGCACACCGGTGGCCACCTCCTGCCGGCCCCGGTCGGCGAGCCGGCCCGTCGCCTTGGCCGCGATGGCGCCTGCCGCGCCGACCAGTGCGAACAGCCCGATTGCAGACGCGCCCCAGCCGTAGTGCGGGCCGGCCAGAAGGAACGCCGAGGTCGCCCAGAAGACGCTGAAGGCTGCGAAGCAGCAGGCCCCGATCAGTGAGCGCCGGCGCAGTACCGGCTCGGTGGCGGCCAGTCGGAGCGTGGCGGCGAGCTGGGCGCCGTAGCGGAGCGAGACGTCCGGCGGGGAGGGCGGCAGCACCCGTACGAGAAGCAGGGCCACCGCCGCCAGCGTCCCGGCCGCGGCCAGGAACACCGAGCGCCAGCCGAACGCCCCGCCGACCAGCCCGGCCGCCGTGCGAGAGCACAGGATGCCGATCAGGAGGCCGGTGAGCAGGGTGCCCATCGCCCGGCCGCGCTGGTCGGCGGGTACGACGGAGGCGGCGTACGGCATGAGGATCTGGACGACGACCGCCCCGGCGCCCACGGCCAGGCCTCCGGCCAGCAGGACCCACAGCGAGGGCGCCGCTCCCGACAGGAGCATTCCGGTGCCGGCCGCACCGAGCAGGATGCCGATCAGGCGGCGGCGCGCGACGATGTCGCCGAGCGGCACGATCAGCAGCAGGCCCAGGGTGTAGCCGACCTGGGTGGTGGTGACCAGCGCTCCCGCCGCGGACGACGAGGCGCCGTACGAGGCAGCGATCCGGGGTAGCAGGGGCTGGCAGTAGTAGAGGCAGGCGGCGATCAGGCCACAGGCCGTAGCAAGGAGGCCTATCAGGCGGGGGTGTGGTGGGGAAGGCGCCACGGCCCTGGCTGTCGGCTCGGATGACTGGTCGAGGTCTGTCTTATCGGTCGGGGCGGGAACCGTCATGACAGGGACGCTAGGCGGTCCCTGAGCCCACGCTAAGATCCAATCCGGTCCGCCGACGCTGGGCCAATCCGCCGGGCTTCGGCGGACTGAAGTTCTGTATGTGCTGCCAGGCCATACACCCGGTACGCCAGGCACGTATGAGTACGGATACTCAGCTTCTGTGGTGGCTGGAGCGGACGGCCCGTCGATCGAGAGCCGCTATGTTGTCCAGGAACGCCAGAGACGCTGACCTGATTGCCTTGTACGCGGGGAGCTGGCGTGGGCCGGCTGGGGTGCCGGCGACTGGCTGACGGGGGCACGGGGAGAGTCACGGACATGTCCTGGGACGAGTGGGAACAGCTGAAAGCGGATGCGGCTGCGCGAGGCGGTTCTGCTCGGATGCAGTTGAATCATGTTCCGGACCCGGTGAGTGGCGGCTCTTCAGGAGTGAGCTCGGATCGGCTCAAGTCGGACAAGAAGGTCTGGGCGAAGGTCGGCGGGGACGTCAAGGGGGTGCAGGACGACGTTCGCAAGGCCTTGGGGAAGTTGGACGACGGGCAGTCGGGGCTGGGAGCCGGGGCTGGGTGTGAGTCGGCCGCGGCGCAAAAGGAGCTGTTCGACTCCTGGAAGAAGTACGTCGGAGATGTGAGCAGTCGCTGCGGGGGGCTGGGCGGCTTGCTGGAGCGTGCGGGGCACGATCTGTCGATGTCCGATGCGGACGTCCGGGCCGAGCTGGAGAAGATCAAGCTGAAGTACCGGGACACCGACGCCGTCGGTGGCCAGGCGAAGGGCAAGTGATCGGCGACCATGGATCTTGCGACGCTCAAGGCTCTCAAGCCGTCCGAGTACCAGGAAGCCGCAGCTGGGTACCGGGCCACGAGCAAGATGGCGGGTACGGCCAAGGAGGCGATCGGCAACCGCATCTCGGCCCAAATCCGCAATCAGCTGGAGGGGGAGACGGCGAATGCCGCCCTGCGGGAGTTGAAGGAGCTGTCGAAGGATTTCCACTACGTCGAGGCCGAGTGCGCGCTGGTCAGTACCGCGCTGGATGGCTTCGCCTTCGACATGGCAGCGGCCAAGCGGAAGCTGGAGTCGGCGATCGAGGACGCCAAGGCGGCGGGGTGCACGGTGGGTGCGGACGGTTCGGTCTCCTTCCCCGCGGGCGGCAAGGAGGTCGACGGCAGACTGCCGGAAGGCGGCACGGTCTCGGCGAGTCCCAGCCCGGCGGATCCGACGTCGGCGGCACTGGAGCGCCAAGCCGTCCACATGCATCCGAACCCGAACTTCGGCAAGGCCGTCGGGTTCGCCGACCGCATAGGCGACGCCCTGAAGGACGCCACGGACGCGGACGCCAAGTGGGCCCCGAAGCTGCGTGCGCTGAAGGCTGACGACGACTTGGTGGTCTCCGACAGGGACTGGATCGACGTCAAGTCGGACACAGACGGTGTGCGCGACGCCGGCAAGAGCTACCTCGACTCCCTGCCCCAGCCTCCCAAGCACGACAGTCCGAAGGACAATGCCGCCTGGTGGAATGGCCTCACCGACGAGCAGCGGTCGGACTACCTGGCAGTCCACCCCGACTCGGTCGGCGCGATGGACGGGCTGCCCGCCACGGTGCGGGACCAGGCCAACCACACTGTTCTCGACGAGGCTCACGCAAAGGCTCAGCTGGGATACGACGCCTGGCTGAAGAATCACCCCGAGCCGAAGCGGTACGAGCCCTACTTCGATCCGAGGACGGGCATGGAAGTGAAGGGGAGGACGGTCGAGAACCAGGAGTGGAAGGACTGGGAGAAGGCCCGGCAGGAGGCCCGGGGTCCGCTCGGCGGGATGGAGGCGATCCAGAAGCGCTTCGACACCTACACCGACGAGAGTAAGCGCCCCTACTTGCTTGGCTTCGACGACAAGAACAACGGGCGTGCCATCGTCTCCATCGGCAACCCCGATACTGCCGACAACGTGGTGACCTATGTTCCCGGCACCGGCACCACGCTGAGCGGCATCGACGGTGACATTCACCGTGCCGAACTCCTCCAGGACCGGGCAAGCCTCATCGACCCCACCCACACAACGGCGTCGATCATGTGGCTCGGCTACGACGCTCCGCAGGATCTCCTCGGCGACGCGACCGACGCCAAGTACGCCGACGCCGCCCGCGAGCCACTGAGTAACTTCCTGACCGGGGTCGACACCGCCCACCACGGATCGGTGAACTCAACGGTTCTGGGACACAGTTACGGCACGCTGGTGGCCGGCGAGACCATGCGCGACCATCCGGACCTGCCAGTGGACAACGCAATCCTGGTGGGCAGCCCCGGCGTGGGCGCGAACCACGCCAAGGACCTGCACATCGGTGCCGACCACGTATGGGCGGCCACCGCCAAGCACGATCTGGTGAACCTCGCCCCGCCGCCGGCCGGGACGCTGGCACCCCTGAACCCGATGGCATACTGGCGCCTCTTCAATGATCACTCGATCATGTATGGGAATGATCCGACATCCGATGAATTCGGCGGCCAGACCTTCCATGTCGCCGACGGAGAGCTGCCGGGCACGGACGGTTTCATGCCTGCGCATAGCCAGTACTGGGAGGGCGACTCCCTGAACAACATGGCGAAGATCGTGACAGGAGGAACCCCATGAGGCTGCCCCGGGCAGCGTCGGTCGCTGCCGTCCTGACCGCGGCCGTTGCGGTGGCGGCGTGCGGATCGGGGCAGACGGGAAGTAGCGGCGGAAGTACAGCATCGAAGCAGGTCACCATGGACGAGCAGCAGGCAACCAAGCGCGCCGAGGAAATCATCCACCAGGCCGTCGACGGCATGTCTCCGAAGCCGACCCTCAAGCGCACTGGGCTGGCGCCCGTCGGAGCCTGTGTCGCCGACGACCACAGCGCCGGCGAACGCCAGCAGGTCGCCCTCTCGTACCAGCTGACCGGGGTGCCGGGTACCGAGGCGAGGAAGCTGGTGCGTCAGGCCAGGGACGCCTGGGTGAAGCGTGGCTACAAGTTCCAGGGCTCGGACGCGGACTGGTCGGATCCCTTCCCTTCGGTGAGCATGCGCACCGTGCCGGACGATTTCTGGATGAGCGCGCTCACCGGTGTCGTCGACAAGGCCAAGGGGGAAGGACTGGCAGCCATCACCGTGACGTCTCCCTGTTTCGCCGCGAACAGCTCCAGCACGGCCGACCCCGCCTCTTTCCGGCAGACCGCCACCGACGAGCAGGCCGAGCGGCGAGCCCGCGATCACTCCAGTCGGCTCTACGACGCGCTCCAGGTGCGGCACGCGCCCGCGCGAGAGGGGGAGGGCCTCGCCACCTACCAGGACGGTGAGGGCACATACGCTCACCACGCCTGGTCGACAGGGTTGCTGCCCGAGGACGCCATGGCCCAGGCGCTGGCGCGGGCTCAGGCCCACTTCGAGAGCCGGGGCTGGACTCTCCAGCGCGTCTCGACGGCCACCGGCGTCCCGGCTCTCCTGGCCCGTAACGCCGATGACGGGAGCATGGCCCAGTTGGCCCCATCAACCGATGGCACGCTGCGTGTAGCCGTGACTACTCCTACGGTGCCCCCCAGGTCCGCGTCGATCTGACGGCGCGGCGTACCGCCGAGGTCGACCTCGAACAGGACGGCGGCAAGTCAACGCTCCTGGCCGGAGGCCAGTTCCCGGTGGCGCACAGGTCCATATATTCAGCCACCGGGAGATGAGTCGGAGGAAGGTGGGCACTCGCTCTTGCGTGAGGCACTACGGCCACACCGTCCAGCCGTAAGGAAATTCGACGGCAGTGTCCGGCCCGGCAGTACGGCCACGGATTCGCTCCGGTCGGGTTAGGCGAGGGTCTTCAACGGCCGCCGCCACCTCCTTTTTCGTCACCATCCAGTGAGCTCCCTTTCGACGACTTTCCGCGGCCTCGATCGGGTAGCCCGCCGTGGGCCGACGTGCGGAGCTGGCAACTGTGCCATCCGCGCATTTTCATCTGATGGCTGTCCCGCACGATGGTGGCCAGGGTTTCGGCGAAGCCGTCGGACACCCCGGGGGTATTCCTCGCACGGTTCAGGCCAAGCCCACGTTGACTACGGGTAGGCCGTGGACGCCCGTCGGCTCGAAAGGACACCGGCTGGATCGCCGAACCGTCGATGACCATGACGCCGTCCTGTTGCCGCACCGCGTTCATCGGCCAGCCCACGGCCTCGCGGCCGCGGCCGTCCGTGCCGGCGGGCCCAGACCAGGGTGTGGGAACCGACCGGCAGAGCCGAGAGGGCGTCCATGCCCTGGAGCGAGCGGTGTGGGCAGGTTCGCTGTCTGAATCCTCGCCGGCGTCCCGGCGGGCCAGCCATGCCCAGAGGGCCGAGTCCGAAAGACCGAACGGCGCGGTGTCGTCCTTCGGTACGACCACCGTCGCGATCCCCGCGACCGGCGGAAACTGCACTGCACGCTCCTCGCCGTCGGCCACGTCCAGCGCGACACCGCAGGGCACTCCCGCCTGCGGGACGGACGCGTCGAGAAGCCGAGCCCCGAGCGCTGTCTCGTACGTCCACTCCTCGTCGCCCCGGTCCCGGGCCAGCGCGTAGCGTGCAAGCGCGGGCTCGTGGGAGAACGCGAAGATCCAGCGGATCCCGCCGAAATCGACGGTCAGCCAGCCCTGGTCCTGGACAGGGACCAGTACGGCGGTGTCCCGGAACGTCACAAGCCTCTCGGTGAACCGGCTCCGTCGGGCGTCGGCCTTGCGTGGGCGGCCGCGGGCGAGACGGGCGGTGCCTCGGCAGTCGTCTGCGGGGCGGAGGCCGGTGGAGATCCCGGTGCTGTGCGGGACCGGCCAGATCCGCGTATTCAGCGAGACGCGAGCGTCGGACCGGCGCCTGCCCGCCACCCCCGAGTCAGGCATGCGACAAACGCCGACACAGGGACGATCTCCGTTGTCAGCCGCATCTCACGGCCGCCGCGCCCATCCCGAAGGCGCCCAGACGGCCTTCACACCCCGGCCGGGGCGGGTCGGCCTCTGCCCCCTGTTTGACCCCCGTCACCCCCGGGGTATTCTCTCCGCCCCGATTGGCATCCGCCCCGCCCCCTATGGCAGACTGTCCGAGTTGCTCGGTCGAGTGTTGATGCTGCGCGCCTCCCGCCGGGAGGACCGGAAGCGAGTCCCACAGTACTCGTCGTCCTAACTGCCCTCGGGCAGCACTGGGGCGGACGTACGGGAATCTTCCGGGAAGCGTGGGCGCGGCACCGACCAGGCGCCCGGTGGGCCCGAGGTCCCCGGCCCGCGGTTCCGGAAGGGCCGTCGCATTCCCCGCAGGGATGTTCGAGAGATGGGACATCTGTGTCAGCGGGAGCGCGACACGCCCGACCGCGTGGGTCGGAGGAGTGAGGGGCAAGAAGGAATCCGCCGGGTTCCAGAGCGTGAGAAGAGACAGGACTACTGAGTAGCCATGGCGGGACAGAAGATCCGCATCCGGCTCAAGGCCTACGACCACGAGGTCATCGACTCCTCGGCGAAGAAGATCGTCGAGACGGTGACCCGCACGGGTGCGTCGGTCGCGGGCCCGGTGCCGCTGCCCACTGAGAAGAACGTGTACTGCGTCATCAAGTCGCCGCACAAGTACAAGGACTCGCGCGAGCACTTCGAGATGCGCACGCACAAGCGCCTGATCGACATTCTCGACCCCACCCCCAAGACCGTTGACTCTCTGATGCGACTCGACCTCCCGGCCGGTGTCGACATCGAGATCAAGCTCTGAGGGTCGGTGAGCTGAGAATGGCTAAGCAGATCAAGGGCATCCTGGGCGAGAAGCTCGGCATGACGCAGGTGTGGGACGAGAACAACCGCGTTGTTCCGGTCACCGTCGTCAAGGCCGGCCCCAACGTCGTCACCCAGGTCCGTACGAACGACGTCGACGGCTACGAGTCGGTCCAGATCGCCTTCGGCGAGATCGACCCGCGCAAGGTGAACAAGCCCCTCAAGGGCCACTTCGCCAAGGCCGACGTCACCCCGCGCCGCCACCTCGTCGAGATCCGCACCGCGGACGCCTCCGAGTACACGCTCGGCCAGGAGATCACCGCCGAGGTGTTCGAGGCCGGTGTCAAGGTCGACGTGACCGGCAAGAGCAAGGGCAAGGGCTTCGCCGGTGTCATGAAGCGCCACAACTTCCGTGGCCTCGGCGCCGGACACGGCACCCAGCGCAAGCACCGCTCGCCCGGTTCCATCGGTGGCTGCGCCACCCCGGGCCGCGTGTTCAAGGGCCTCCGCATGGCGGGTCGCATGGGCAACGAGCGGGTCACCACCCAGAACCTGACCGTCCACGCCGTTGACGCGGAGAAGGGTCTGCTGCTCATCAAGGGCGCGGTTCCCGGTCCGAACGGCGGCCTCGTCCTGGTCCGCACCGCGGCCAAGGGGGCCTGAGGTAACCGATGAGCACTGTTGACATCCTTTCGCCGGCTGGCGAGAAGGCCGGTTCCGTCGAGCTCCCCGCGGAGATCTTCGACGCCAAGGTCAGCGTTCCGCTGATCCACCAGGTCGTCGTCGCGCAGCTGGCCGCTGCCCGCCAGGGCACGCACAAGACCAAGACCCGCGGTGAAGTCCGTGGTGGCGGCAAGAAGCCGTACCGCCAGAAGGGCACCGGTCGCGCCCGCCAGGGTTCGACCCGCGCGCCGCAGTTCGCCGGTGGTGGCGTCGTGCACGGTCCCGTGCCGCGCGACTACTCGCAGCGCACCCCGAAGAAGATGAAGGCCGCCGCCCTGCGCGGTGCCCTCACCGACCGGGCGCGTCACAACCGCATCCACGTCGTCTCCGGCGTGGTCGAGGGCGAGACCCCCAGCACCAAGGCCGCCAAGTCGCTGTTCGGCAAGATCTCGGAGCGCAAGAACCTGCTCCTGGTCGTCGACCGCGCCGACGAGGCCGCGTGGCTGTCCGCCCGCAACCTGCCCCAGGTCCACATCCTGGAGCCGGGCCAGCTGAACACGTACGACGTTCTCGTCTCGGACGACGTGGTCTTCACCCAGGCCGCTTTCGAGTCCTTCGTCGCCGGCCCGAAGGCCAACGACACCGAAGGGAGCGAGGTCTGATGGCCATCCGTCACCCGAGCATCGCCTCGAAGGCCGCCAAGGCCGCCAAGGCCGCGCGCGTCGCCAAGGCGCGTCGTCACGCCGCCGAGGGCAAGAACACCGTCGAGACCCCGCTGAGCAAGTCGTACACGGACCCCCGTGACGTCCTGCTGAAGCCGGTCGTCTCCGAGAAGAGCTACGCGCTCCTCGACGAGAACAAGTACACGTTCATCGTCGACCCGAACGCCAACAAGACCCAGATCAAGCAGGCCGTCCAGGCGGTCTTCGACGTCAAGGTCACCGGGGTCAACACGATCAACCGCCAGGGCAAGCGCAAGCGCACGAAGACCGGTTTCGGTCAGCGTGCCGGCAGCAAGCGCGCGATCGTGACCCTCGCCGAGGGCGACCGTATCGACATCTTCGGCGGTCCGACCGCGTAAGCGGGTCGGATCGTCCGATATCGGACGAGGACTGAGAAATGGGAATCCGCAAGTACAAGCCGACTACGCCGGGCCGTCGTGGCGCCAGCGTCGCCGACTTCGTCGAGGTCACGCGGTCCACGCCGGAGAAGTCGCTGGTCCGCCCCCTGCACAGCAAGGGCGGCCGTAACAACGCCGGTCGTGTGACCGTTCGCCACCAGGGTGGCGGACACAAGCGCGCCTACCGCGTGATCGACTTCCGTCGTCACGACAAGGACGGCGTGCCGGCGAAGGTCGCGCACATCGAGTACGACCCCAACCGCACCGCGCGCATCGCGCTGCTGCACTACGCCGACGGCGAGAAGCGCTACATCCTCGCCCCGCGCAACCTGCAGCAGGGTGACCGCGTCGAGAACGGTCCCGGGGCCGACATCAAGCCGGGCAACAACCTGGCCCT
Source organism: Streptomyces sp. NPDC001093 (assembly GCF_040298985.1). Taxonomy (NCBI): domain Bacteria; kingdom Bacillati; phylum Actinomycetota; class Actinomycetes; order Kitasatosporales; family Streptomycetaceae; genus Streptomyces; species Streptomyces sp. NPDC001093. The sequence goes on from NZ_JBEPBF010000117.1 coordinate 19,823, forward strand.
CCGCAACATCCCGGTCGGTACCACGATCCACGCGATCGAGCTCCGTCCCGGTGGCGGTGCCAAGTTCGCCCGTTCCGCCGGTGCCTCCGTGCAGCTGCTCGCGAAGGAGGGCTCCTACGCCCACCTGCGCATGCCGTCCGGCGAGGTCCGCCTGGTCGACGTCCGCTGCCGCGCCACCATCGGTGAGGTCGGCAACGCCGAGCAGAGCAACATCAACTGGGGTAAGGCCGGCCGTAAGCGGTGGCTGGGCGTCCGCCCGACCGTCCGTGGTGTCGTGATGAACCCGGTTGACCACCCGCACGGTGGTGGTGAGGGCCGGACCTCCGGTGGTCGCCACCCTGTGTCCCCGTGGGGCAAGAAGGAAGGCCGTACTCGTTCGCCCAAGAAGGCGTCGAACAAGTACATCGTCCGCCGCCGCAAGACGAACAAGAAGCGCTAAGGACGGGTTGAGATGCCTCGTAGCCTGAAGAAGGGGCCCTTCGTCGACGACCACCTGATCAAGAAGGTGGACGCCCAGAACGAAGCCGGCACCAAGAACGTCATCAAGACCTGGTCCCGCCGCTCGATGATCGTCCCGGCCATGCTGGGCCACACGCTCGCGGTGCACAACGGCAAGACCCACATCCCGGTGTTCGTCACCGAGTCGATGGTCGGCCACAAGCTCGGCGAGTTCTCGCCGACGCGCACCTTCCGGGGTCACGTCAAGGAAGACCGGAAGTCGAAGCGCCGCTAGTAGCGGATCGCATTCAGACACGTAAGTAACTGAAGGGACAACCATGGAAGCCAGGGCCCAGGCGCGGTACATCCGCGTCACGCCCATGAAGGCCCGCCGCGTGGTGGACCTCATCCGTGGCATGGACGCCACGGAGGCCCAGGCTGTTCTGCGATTCGCTCCGCAGGCAGCCTCCGTGCCGGTCGGCAAGGTGCTCGACAGCGCCATCGCCAACGCCGCGCACAACTACGACCACACCGACGCCGACAGCCTCTACATCTCCGAGGCGTACGTCGACGAGGGTCCGACCCTGAAGCGGTTCCGTCCGCGTGCCCAGGGCCGTGCCTACCGGATCCGCAAGCGGACCAGCCACATCACCGTGGTCGTCAGCAGCAAGGAAGGAACCCGGTAATGGGCCAGAAGGTAAACCCGCATGGGTTCCGGCTCGGTGTCACGACCGACTTCAAGTCGCGTTGGTACGCCGACAAGCTGTACAAGGACTACGTCAAGGAAGACGTCGCCATCCGTCGGATGATGACGTCCGGCATGGAGCGCGCCGGTATCTCGAAGGTGGAGATCGAGCGCACCCGTGACCGCGTGCGTGTGGACATCCACACCGCTCGTCCGGGCATCGTCATCGGCCGCCGTGGCGCCGAGGCCGACCGCATCCGCGGCGACCTCGAGAAGCTCACGGGCAAGCAGGTCCAGCTGAACATCCTCGAGGTCAAGAACCCCGAGACCGATGCCCAGCTGGTTGCCCAGGCCGTTGCCGAGCAGCTCTCCTCCCGCGTCTCCTTCCGTCGGGCCATGCGCAAGAGCATGCAGTCCGCCATGAAGGCCGGTGCCAAGGGCATCAAGATCCAGTGCGGCGGCCGCCTCGGCGGCGCCGAGATGTCCCGCTCGGAGTTCTACCGCGAGGGCCGCGTGCCCCTGCACACGCTCCGCGCGAACGTGGACTACGGCTTCTTCGAGGCCAAGACGACCTTCGGCCGCATCGGTGTGAAGGTCTGGATCTACAAGGGCGACGTCAAGAACATCGCCGAGGTCCGCGCCGAGAACGCTGCCGCCCGTGCGGGTAACCGCCCGGCCCGCGGTGGTGCCGACCGCCCGGCCCGTGGTGGCCGCGGTGGCGAGCGGCGCGGTCGCAAGCCGCAGCAGGCTGCCGGCGCCGAGGCCCCCAAGGCCGAGGCCCCCGCCGCTCCGGCTGAGAGCACCGGAACGGAGGCCTGACCGACATGCTGATCCCCCGTAGGGTCAAGCACCGCAAGCAGCACCACCCGAAGCGTCGCGGTGAGGCCAAGGGCGGTACGACGGTCGCGTTCGGCGAGTACGGCATCCAGGCCCTCACGCCGGCGTACGTGACCAACCGCCAGATCGAGGCGGCTCGTATCGCGATGACCCGCCACATCAAGCGTGGCGGCAAGGTCTGGATCAACATCTACCCGGACCGCCCGCTCACGAAGAAGCCGGCCGAGACCCGCATGGGTTCCGGTAAGGGTTCGCCGGAGTGGTGGATCGCGAACGTGCACCCGGGCCGGGTCATGTTCGAGCTGTCCTACCCGAACGAGAAGATTGCGCGTGAGGCCCTCACTCGTGCGGCTCACAAGCTGCCGATGAAGTGCCGGATCGTCAAGCGCGAGGCAGGTGAAGCGTGATGTCGGCCGGTACCAAGGCGTCCGAGCTGCGCGAGCTGGGCAACGAGGAGCTTCTGGCGAAGCTCCGCGAGGCCAAGGAAGAGCTGTTCAACCTCCGCTTCCAGGCGGCGACGGGCCAGCTCGAGAACCACGGCCGTCTGAAGGCGGTCCGCAAGGACATCGCGCGGATCTACACCCTGATGCGCGAGCGTGAGCTGGGCATCGAAACGGTGGAGAACGCCTGATGAGCGAGAAGAACGTGACTGAGAACGCAGAGGCCCGCGGCTTCCGCAAGACCCGTGAGGGTCTCGTCGTCAGCGACAAGATGGACAAGACCGTCGTCGTCGCCGTCGAGGACCGCGTCAAGCACGCGCTGTACGGCAAGGTCATCCGCCGTACCAACAAGCTCAAGGCGCACGACGAGCAGAACGCCGCGGGTGTCGGCGACCGCGTCCTCCTCATGGAGACCCGGCCGCTGTCCGCGACGAAGCGCTGGCGCGTCGTCGAGATCCTCGAGAAGGCCAAGTAATTCTCCTGCGGGGCGCCCCTCGCAGGACAGTTCCGCCAGGCTCCGGGGGCCCGCTCGGTTGAGCGGCCCCCGGGGAACCGGCAGACATTCAGGAGATAGACGTGATCCAGCAGGAGTCGCGACTGCGTGTCGCCGACAACACTGGTGCGAAGGAGATCCTTTGCATCCGTGTGCTCGGTGGCTCCGGTCGCCGCTACGCGGGCATCGGTGACGTCATCGTCGCCACCGTCAAGGACGCGATCCCCGGTGGCAACGTGAAGAAGGGTGACGTCGTCAAGGCGGTCATCGTTCGCACCGTCAAGGAGCGCCGCCGTCCGGACGGCTCGTACATCCGCTTCGACGAGAACGCCGCCGTCATTCTGAAGAACGACGGCGACCCTCGCGGCACCCGCATCTTCGGCCCGGTCGGCCGTGAGCTGCGCGAGAAGAAGTTCATGAAGATCATCTCGCTCGCGCCGGAGGTGCTGTAAGCATGAAGATCAAGAAGGGCGACCTGGTCCAGGTCATCACCGGTAAGGACAAGGGCAAGCAGGGCAAGGTCATCGCGGCCTACCCCCGCGAGGACCGTGTCCTGGTCGAGGGTGTCAACCGGGTCAAGAAGCACACCAAGGCCGGTCCGACCGCTCGCGGTTCCCAGGCCGGCGGCATCGTGACCACCGAGGCCCCGATCCACGTGTCCAACGTTCAGCTGGTCGTGGAGAAGGACGGTCAGAAGGTCGTCACGCGTGTCGGCTACCGCTTCGACGACGAAGGCAACAAGATCCGCGTTGCCAAGCGGACGGGTGAGGACATCTGATGGCTACCACCACCACTCCGCGTCTGAAGCAGAAGTACCGCGAGGAGATCGCGGGCAAGCTGCGTGACGAGTTCAAGTACGAGAACGTCATGCAGGTTCCCGGCCTCGTGAAGATCGTGGTCAACATGGGTGTGGGCGACGCCGCCCGCGACTCCAAGCTGATCGAGGGCGCCATCCGCGACCTCACCACGATCACCGGTCAGAAGCCGGCCGTCACCAAGGCCCGCAAGTCCATCGCGCAGTTCAAGCTGCGTGAGGGCCAGCCGATCGGTGCCCACGTCACGCTCCGTGGCGACCGCATGTGGGAGTTCCTGGACCGCACCCTGTCGCTCGCGCTGCCGCGCATCCGCGACTTCCGCGGCCTGTCCCCCAAGCAGTTCGACGGCCGTGGCAACTACACCTTCGGTCTCACGGAGCAGGTCATGTTCCACGAGATCGACCAGGACAAGATCGACCGTACCCGGGGCATGGACATCACCGTGGTCACCACGGCGACCAACGACGCTGAGGGCCGCGCGCTCCTTCGTCACCTCGGCTTCCCGTTCAAGGAGGCGTGAGCGAGATGGCGAAGAAGGCTCTGATTGCCAAGGCTGCTCGCAAGCCCAAGTTCGGTGTGCGTGGCTACACCCGCTGCCAGCGCTGCGGCCGTCCGCACTCCGTGTACCGCAAGTTCGGCCTCTGCCGCGTGTGCCTTCGTGAGATGGCTCACCGTGGCGAGCTGCCGGGCGTGACCAAGAGCTCCTGGTAATCCCCGCTTTTAGGGATTCCTGAAGCTCTCGGTAAGCAATGGGCGTGTCAGGCGCTCACCCCTTCATGGCTTAGGCTTGGAGGGTTGGGCGCCTGACAGTCGCCCGTACGACTTACTACGCCGTAGGTCCACCGCGCCGCACCCGTCCCGTCTCGGATCGGGGAGAGGGATGGCGCACCAGGAAACCCCGGCGAGAGAGGCCGAAGGCCAATTCATGACCATGACTGATCCGATCGCAGACATGCTGACGCGTCTGCGGAACGCGAACTCGGCGTACCACGACTCGGTGTCGATGCCGCACTCCAAGATCAAGTCGCACATCGCGGAGATCCTCCAGCAGGAGGGCTTCATCACGGGCTGGAAGGTCGAGGACGCCGAGGTCGGCAAGAACCTCGTCCTGGAGCTGAAGTTCGGCCCCAACCGTGAGCGCTCCATCGCGGGCATCAAGCGGATCTCCAAGCCCGGTCTCCGGGTGTACGCGAAGTCCACCAACCTGCCGAAGGTGCTCGGCGGCCTCGGCGTGGCGATCATCTCCACGTCGCACGGGCTCCTCACCGACAAGCAGGCCGGCAAGAAGGGCGTGGGTGGGGAAGTCCTCGCCTACGTCTGGTAGCAGAAGGGAACGGAGGAAACAGCTATGTCGCGCATCGGCAAGCTCCCCATCGCGGTTCCCGCCGGCGTGGACGTCACCATCGACGGCCGTACGGTCTCGGTCAAGGGCCCCAAGGGCTCGCTGACCCACACCGTCTCGGCTCCGATCGACATCGCTAAGGGCGAGGACGGCACCCTGCAGGTGACCCGCCCGAACGACGAGCGTCAGAGCAAGGCCCTGCACGGCCTCTCCCGCACGCTGGTGGCGAACATGATCACCGGCGTGACCCAGGGTTACGTGAAGAAGCTCGAGATCAGCGGTGTCGGTTACCGAGTGACCGCCAAGGGTTCGAACCTGGAGTTCGCTCTCGGTTACAGCCACCCGATCCTGGTCGAGGCCCCGGAGGGCATCTCCTTCAAGGTGGAGTCCCCGACCAAGTTCTCGGTCGAGGGCATCGACAAGCAGAAGGTCGGCGAGGTTGCGGCCAACATCCGCAAGCTGCGCAAGCCCGACCCGTACAAGGCCAAGGGCGTCAAGTACGAGGGCGAAGTCATCCGCCGCAAGGTCGGAAAGGCGGGTAAGTAAGCCATGGCATACGGGCAGAAGATCCTCAAGGGCGACGCCTACAAGCGCGCCGCGATCAAGCGCCGTCACATCCGGATCCGCAAGCGGATCTCCGGTACGGCGGAGCGCCCCCGTCTGGTCGTGACCCGCTCCAACCGCCACATCGTGGCGCAGGTGATCGACGACCTGAAGGGCCACACCCTGGCGTCGGCGTCCACGCTGGACGCGTCGATCCGTGGTGGCGAGGCCGACAAGTCCGCGCAGGCCAAGCAGGTCGGTGCCCTGGTCGCCGAGCGTGCCAAGGCCGCCGGTGTCGAGGCCGTCGTGTTCGACCGTGGTGGCAACCAGTACGCCGGGCGCATCGCCGCCCTGGCGGACGCCGCCCGCGAGGCCGGGCTCAAGTTCTGAGCCGCTTGTAGCTAGCGGAAAGAGAGAGGTAATCCAATGGCTGGACCCCAGCGCCGCGGAAGCGGTGCCGGTGGCGGCGAGCGGCGGGACCGGAAGGGCCGTGACGGCGGCGCTGCTGCCGCCGAGAAGACCGCGTACGTTGAGCGCGTCGTCGCGATCAACCGCGTCGCCAAGGTTGTGAAGGGTGGTCGTCGCTTCAGCTTCACCGCGCTGGTCGTGGTGGGCGACGGTGACGGCACCGTGGGTGTCGGATACGGCAAGGCCAAGGAGGTGCCGGCCGCCATCGCCAAGGGCGTTGAGGAGGCCAAGAAGCACTTCTTCAAGGTCCCCCGGATCCAGGGCACCATCCCGCACCCGATCCAGGGTGAGAAGGCTGCCGGCGTCGTGCTGCTCAAGCCCGCGTCCCCGGGTACCGGTGTTATCGCCGGTGGTCCGGTGCGTGCCGTGCTCGAGTGCGCCGGTATCCACGACGTGCTGTCGAAGTCGCTCGGCTCCGACAACGCGATCAACATCGTGCACGCGACCGTGGAGGCCCTGAAGGGTCTGCAGCGTCCCGAGGAGATCGCGGCCCGCCGTGGTCTGCCGCTCGAGGACGTCGCTCCCGCGGCTCTGCTGCGTGCGCGTGCCGGGGCGGGTGCGTAATCATGGCGCAGCTCAAGATCACGCAGGTCAAGTCCTACATCGGCAGCAAGCAGAACCACCGTGACACCCTTCGGTCGCTTGGTCTCAAGGGGATCAACACCGTGGTCGTCAAGGAGGACCGCCCCGAGTTCCGCGGCATGGTGCACACCGTCCGCCACCTCGTGACGGTCGAGGAGGTCGACTGATCATGGCGGAGCAGAACCCGCTGAAGATCCACAACCTCCGTCCGGCCCCCGGCGCCAAGACCGCCAAGACCCGTGTCGGTCGTGGTGAGGCGTCGAAGGGTAAGACGGCCGGTCGTGGTACCAAGGGCACCAAGGCCCGCTACCAGGTTCCGGAGCGCTTCGAGGGTGGCCAGATGCCGCTGCACATGCGCCTCCCGAAGCTGAAGGGCTTCAAGAACCCGTTCAAGACCGAGTACCAGGTCGTGAACCTCGACAAGCTGGCCGCGCTGTACCCCGAGGGTGGCGAGGTCACCGTCGAGGGTCTGGTGGCCAAGGGTGCCGTTCGCAAGAACAGCCTCGTCAAGGTCCTCGGCCAGGGTGAGGTCTCCGTGGCGCTGCAGGTGACGGTCGACGCCGTCTCCGGCTCCGCCAAGGAGAAGATCACCGCCGCCGGCGGTACGGTCACCGAGCTGGTCTGAGCCCCTCAGGTCCCTCGATGACATGAACGATCCCGACCGGGGATACCCCACAAAAGGGGTATCCCCGGTCGGTCGTTCCTAGGGCGGTGCTCTCGCAGGTAAGGTGGCCAGCACTGCCTACTTTCAATGGATGCTTCCCATGGGGCACCCTGAGCGGCAGTTGACCGTTAGTAATTCGTCTGTATCCGTCGAACCTCAAGACCGTCACCCTTGACGCAGTTGCGCGGGGGTCGCAGGAGGCACCGTGCTCACCGCGTTCGCCCGGGCGTTCAAGACGCCCGACCTGCGCAAGAAGCTGCTCTTCACGCTGGGCATCATCGTGGTCTACCGCGTCGGTACCCACGTTCCGATCCCCGGCGTGAACTACGCGTCTGTCCAGCAGTGCGTAAAGGAGGCCTCTGGCAACCAGGGGCTCTTCGGCATGATCAACATGTTCAGCGGCGGTGCGCTGCTGCAGATCACGGTCTTCGCGCTCGGCATCATGCCGTACATCACGGCCAGCATCATCCTTCAGCTGCTGACCGTGGTCATCCCGCGCCTGGAAGCCCTGAAGAAGGAGGGCCAGGCCGGTACGGCGAAGATCACGCAGTACACCCGTTACCTGACGGTGGCCCTCGCCATCCTGCAGGGCACCGGCCTGGTCGCCACCGCCCGCAGCGGCCGGCTGTTCAACGGCTGCTCGGTCGCCACGACCATCGTCCCGAACCAGGGGATCTTCACGACGATCACGATGGTCGTCTGCATGACCGCCGGTACGGCCGTCGTGATGTGGCTCGGTGAGCTGATCACCGACCGCGGCATCGGCAACGGCATGTCGATCCTGATGTTCATCTCGATCGCCGCCACGTTCCCGTCCGCGCTGTGGGCCATCAAGAAGCAGGGCACCCTGGCCGGCGGCTGGATCGAGTTCGGCACCGTCATCCTGGTCGGCCTCGTCATGGTCGCGCTCGTCGTCTTCGTCGAGCAGGCCCAGCGCCGTATCCCGGTGCAGTACGCGAAGCGCATGATCGGCCGCCGCTCCTACGGCGGTACGTCCACGTACATCCCGCTCAAGGTGAACCAGGCGGGTGTGATTCCCGTCATCTTCGCCTCCTCGCTGCTCTACATCCCGGCGCTGGTGGCGCAGTTCGCAGGAGGGAAGTCGGGCTGGAAGACGTGGATCGAGCAGAACCTGACCAAGCAGGGTGACAGCCCCACCTACATCACTCTGTACTTCTTGCTCATCGTTTTCTTCGCGTTCTTCTACGTGGCGATCTCCTTCAACCCCGAGGAAGTCGCCGACAACATGAAGAAGTATGGTGGCTTCATCCCGGGCATCCGGGCTGGCCGACCGACCGCTGAGTACCTCAGCTACGTGCTCAACCGGATCACCTGGCCGGGTTCGCTGTATCTGGGTCTGATCGCTCTCGTACCGACAATGGCGTTGGTGGGCTTCGGGGCAAGCCAGAACTTCCCGTTCGGTGGGACCAGCATCCTCATCATCGTGGGTGTCGGCCTCGAGACGGTGAAGCAGATCGAGAGCCAGCTCCAGCAGCGCAATTACGAAGGGTTCCTCCGCTGATGCGTATCGTCCTCGTCGGGCCGCCGGGTGCCGGTAAGGGAACGCAAGCCGTCCGTCTCGCCGAGAAGCTGGCCATCCCGCACATCTCGACGGGCGACCTGTTCCGGGCCAACATCAGCCAGCAGACCGAGCTGGGCAAGCTCGCGAAGTCCTACATGGACGCCGGCAACCTCGTCCCGGACGAGGTCACCATCGCCATGGCCAAGGACCGCATGGAGCAGCCGGACGCCGAGAAGGGCTTCCTGCTGGACGGCTTCCCGCGCAACGTCTCGCAGGCCGAGGCACTGGACCAGCTCCTGGACACCGAGGGCATCAAGCTGGACGCCGTCCTGGACCTGGAGGTCCCGGAGGCCGAGGTCGTCAAGCGGATCGCCGGCCGGCGCGTCTGCCGCAACGAGTCCTCGCACGTCTTCCACGTGACGTACAGCCCGCCGAAGAAGGAGGGCGTGTGCGACGTCTGCGGCGGTGAGCTGTACCAGCGCGACGACGACTCCGAGGACACCGTCCGCAAGCGGCTCGAGGTCTACCACACGCAGACCGAGCCGATCATCGACTACTACAAGGCGCAGGGCCTGGTCGTGACGATCTCCTCCCTGGGCCCCGTGGACGAGATCACGCAGCGGGCGCTGGAGGCCCTCAAGCGTGAGAAGGCCGAGCAGTAGCAGTCCGGCCCCTCCGGCCGCGGTGCCCTCCCCGGGTGCCGCGGCCGTACTGTTGTACAGATGTCCCAGCCGATGAGTGACGGAGAGCGCAGGCCCCCCATGGTGCAGATCAAGACGCCCGAGCAGATCGCGAAGATGCGTGCGGCGGGTCTGGTCGTCGCCGCCATCCACGCGGCCACCCGCGAGGCCGCGGTGCCCGGCGCCTCCACCAAGGACCTGGACGAGGTCGCCCGCAAGGTCCTCGCCGAGCACGGCGCGAAGTCGAACTTCCTCGGCTACGGCGGTTTCCCGGCGACCATCTGCACGTCCGTGAACGACGTCGTCGTCCACGGCATCCCCTCGGACACCGTCGTCCTCAAGGACGGCGACATCATCTCCATCGACTGCGGCGCGATCGTCGACGGCTGGCACGGCGACGCCGCCTACACGGCCTTCGTGGGCTCCGGTCACGCCCCGGAGCTGATCGAGCTCTCCCGGGTGACCGAGGAGTCGATGTGGGCCGGCATCGCGGCCATGAAGCAGGGCAACCGCCTGGTCGACATCTCCCGCGCCGTCGAGACGTACATCCGCCGCCAGCCGAAGCCGGGCGGCGGCAAGTACGGGATCATCGAGGACTACGGCGGCCACGGCATCGGCACCGAGATGCACATGGACCCGCATCTGCTGAACTACGTCGACCGCCGCCGCGGCAAGGGCCCCAAGCTGGTGCCCGGCTTCTGCCTCGCGATCGAGCCGATGGTCTCCCTCGGCACCCCGCGCACGGAGGTCCTCTCCGACGACTGGACCGTCATCACGACCGACGGCACCTGGTCCTCGCACTGGGAGCACTCGGTCGCCCTCACCGAGCAGGGCCCGCTGGTGCTGACGGCTCCCGACGGGGGCCGGGCCAAGCTGGCGGAGTACGGCATCACGGCCGCGCCCGACCCGCTCGCCTAGCGAACTCGCCGAGAGAACTCGCCTGAAGAACACCCGCTCGCTTAGCGATCACCCTGATGGGGCAGACTTCCTCGATTCGCGTTTCCGGGTGCGCCGACGTAGACTGACTCGTCGGCTCTCGTGTACCCGCATGTCCGCATGCCCCTCGTGAGCCGATCAAGGTAGTCGATTCGAAGGGCGAAGCGTGGCCAAGAAGCAAGGTGCCATCGAGATCGAGGGCACTGTCGTCGAGTCTCTTCCGAACGCGATGTTCAAGGTCGAGCTCCAGAACGGCCACCAGGTCCTGGCACACATCAGCGGCAAGATGCGTATGCACTACATCCGCATCCTCCCTGACGACCGGGTCGTGGTGGAGTTGTCTCCTTACGACCTGACGCGTGGCCGGATCGTCTACCGGTACAAGTAGATCTTGCCCGCATCCCGCTCCCCGCGGGGTGGTGGCACTGACCCGGAGAACCTCAATCCAATGAAGGTCAAGCCGAGCGTCAAGAAGATCTGCGACAAGTGCAGGGTGATCCGCCGTCACGGGCGGGTCATGGTCATCTGCGAGAACCCGCGCCACAAGCAGCGCCAGGGCTGACGCACGACCACACCCTCTGCACCGCTATCGCAGAGAATCGCGCGACGCGAGCTGAATATGTTCATACGCAGGACCCAAGCCGTCGCAAGCGGTTTGACACCCCCGGTTCGGAGGCCGGGGACCCGGTTCGTACCTCGTACGGCGGCCGGGATCCGGTTCTGCGGAAGACCTCCGAAGATCACCAGGAGCCATTGAATGGCACGCGTTTCCGGTGTTGACATCCCGCGCGAAAAGCGCGTGGAGGTCGCCCTCACCTACGTGTTCGGCATCGGCCGGACCCTCTCGAAGGAGACGCTGGCTGCGACCGGCGTCGACCCGAACACCCGCGTTCGTGACCTGACCGAAGAGCAGCTGGTCGCGATCCGCGAGTACGTCGACAACAACATCAAGACCGAGGGTGACCTCCGTCGCGAGATCCAGGCCGACATCCGCCGCAAGGTCGAGATCGGCTGCTACCAGGGTCTGCGTCACCGTCGCGGTCTGCCCGTCCGCGGTCAGCGCACCAGCACCAACGCCCGTACCCGCAAGGGCCCGCGTCGCGCCATCGCCGGCAAGAAGAAGCCGGGCAAGAAGTAGTCCGCAGCGGACACCTGTCCACGGTCTTCGCTGTAGGACCGACCACCTCCCGTAGGAGTTAGTAGATGCCCCCCAAGGGACGTCAGGGCGCTGCCAAGAAGGTGCGCCGCAAGGAAAAGAAGAACGTCGCTCACGGCCACGCGCACATCAAGAGCACGTTCAACAACACGATCGTCTCGATCACGGACCCGTCCGGCAACGTGATCTCCTGGGCCTCCGCCGGCCACGTCGGCTTCAAGGGCTCCCGGAAGTCCACGCCGTTCGCCGCGCAGATGGCTGCCGAGTCGGCCGCCCGCCGCGCCCAGGAGCACGGCATGCGCAAGGTCGACGTGTTCGTCAAGGGCCCGGGCTCCGGTCGTGAGACCGCGATCCGCTCCCTGCAGGCCACGGGCCTCGAGGTCGGCTCCATCCAGGACGTCACCCCGACCCCGCACAACGGCTGCCGTCCGCCGAAGCGCCGCCGCGTCTGACGCACGGCCTTCGTCTGGCTCAGGGTTCGGGCGGTACGGCTCCTTTCGGTCGTACCGCCCGTACCCTTGCAGTACCCGCGCTTTTCACGGGCGCGGTTTCCGTCGGACGTCAAATAGCGGGCGTCCACGAATGAAGGATCTGATCCACACATGCTGATCGCTCAGCGACCCTCGTTGACCGAAGAGGTCGTCGACGAGTTCCGCTCCCGGTTCGTGATCGAGCCGCTGGAGCCGGGCTTCGGCTACACCCTCGGCAACTCCCTCCGCCGTACGCTCCTGTCGTCGATCCCCGGCGCTGCTGTCACCAGCATCCGCATCGACGGTGTCCTGCACGAGTTCACCACCGTGCCGGGCGTCAAGGAGGACGTCACCGACCTGATCCTCAACATCAAGCAGCTGGTCGTCTCCTCG
>NZ_JBEPBF010000118.1:0-32155 GCF_040298985.1 Streptomyces sp. NPDC001093
GCAAGTCCGGCGAACACAACCGCCGGAAGATCGTCTAGGGCAGACGTCAAGCATCACCTGACGCCAACCCGTCAACCATCAACTGAGACTCGACAGCCCTCGGCGCTCAGGTGCGGGTGCGTCGTGCGGGCTGCTTGTCGGCGGTGATCCGGTAGGCGAGTTCGGCACGGTCCGCACCGAAGCGCAGCTCTTCGAGGAGCAGCGGGCGCTCGTCGGTTCCGTGCGCGACGCGGGACACGTGCAGGATCGGTGTCGCGTCCGGCAGGCGGAGGGTCGCCCGCTCGTCCGGCAGGGGCATGTGCGCCCGTACGGTCTCGGTCCAGGTCAGTTTGTGTCCGGCCTGGGTGAGCACCCAGTAGATCGCCGCCGGTGGCTTGCACGGCTCCTTGCCGAGCATCGGCACGGCATCGGCGACCTCGAAGGGGATCAGGGTGCGGTGCATGGCGCGCGTGCCGGTGCTGGGGTCGATGAGCAGTCGGTCACAGCCGAACAGGGCCTCTTCCTCGTCCAGTTGGAGGAGTCGGCTGGTGTCCTTCGTGGTGCGGCTGCGGTAGGTGCTCGGCTCCTCGGCCTCCTGCCAGACGTCGCCGCCTGGCATCACGAACTTGTCGTCCGGGGTGCGGCTGATGCGCCGTTCGAGGGTGAGGGTGGGCTGTCCGCTGGAGCGTACGAAGCTGCCCTTGCCGTGCCGGACGTCGATGAGCCCCTCGGCCCGCAGAGCCGCGATGGCGTTACGGACGGTCGGGCGGGAGACGCCGTACTTCTCCATGAGCTGTGCTTCGGACGGCAACAGAGAATCCGGGGCGAACTCGCCGGACAGGATCGCTGCACGGATCGCTGCGGCCACCTGCTGGTAGAGGGCTCCTGGGCGCTGGATCTCCGACATGTCGGCATCTCCGGTCTGAGGTCATAGTCACGTCGCACGCGCGACATCACTCGTCAGCATAAGTACTTGCGCTCTCGCCGTACAGGGCTCCATAGTCATAACTCGTAAGGACAAGTGACGTCAGGATGTCTCTGGCGTACCGATCGGCCAAGGAGGCCAAACACAATGCAGTCCATTCCCGTGGACACGACGCGACTGGGCGTACTGCGCTGTGCCATCGCGCCGGAAGCAAAGCTCAGCAACCCCGAGACGCAGGAGGTGAAGAGGGACCGGGACGGCAACCCGGTATGGACCGTGGCCGTCACCGTGCGGCAGGACAGGCGGCGGATCTCAGTCATCGAGATCGCCGTGAGCGGACAGCCGAAGGGCATCGAGGAAGGGCAGATCGTCAAGGTCACCGGCCTGACGGCGTTCACCTGGTCGATGGGCGACCGGCACGGCGTCAGCTTCCGCGCCGACGCGATCACCCCCGTCGCCGGCGGCCCGGCGCACGCCAAGGCAGGTGACGCCTGATGGCACCGATCCTGCTCGCCCTCGGCCTCGCCGCACTGGCGTGGGTGCTCGTCGTCGGCGACCTGCTTCGCCGGCACCGCCCGGCCTGGCACTGGTACCTGGTCGGCTACCCGGCAACCGCATTCCGGGCGGTGTTCACCTGGCGCAAGGTCGCCCAGCTCAACGACCTCGCCGTAGCCAAGCGCCCGCCGCGCGGGCTCCTCGGGGACCTGGTCGTCAAGGGGGACCCGCTGCGGCCGGTGCCTCCCCGGATCTCCTTCCCGCGGGCCACCCGCACGGGCCTGAGCGTGGTGGTGAGGCTGCACGCGGGCCAGACCCCGGCCACCTTCCTGAAGGCAGCGGACGCGCTGGTGCACGCGTGGAAGGTCCACGCGGTCCGTGTCACCTCACCGGAACGCGGGCTCGTACTGCTGACCGCAACGGCCACGGATCCGCTCCAGCGGCCAGGCTTAGCCTCGGCCCCTGTCGAGTTGCTGTCCGCTCTCATCGGCGTCCTGGAGAGCGGCGGCGCCTGGGTGATGAACCTGCGGCTCGTGCCCCACTGGCTCATCGTCGGGGCAACCCGCTCGGGCAAGTCCACGCTACTGGCCCGGCTGATCACCCAGCTCGCCCCTCAGCCGGTCGCCCTGGTCGGCATCGACTGCAAGGGCGGCATGGAACTGGGCCTGTTCGCCCGCAGGTTGAGCGCGCTGGCGACGTGCAGGCGTGAAGCGGTCGCCGTGCTCTCGGCGCTGGTGATCGACATGCAGGACCGGATGAGCGCCTGCCGGTCGGCCGGGGTGCGCTCCATCTGGGAGCTGCACGAGAAGGTACGTCCGGTGCCGGTCGTCGTGATCGTGGACGAGATCGCGGAACTGTACCTCTCCGACGGCACCCGCGAGAGCAAGGCAGAGGCGGAGCAGTGCTCCACGCTCCTGCTCCGCATCGGGCAGCTCGGGGCCGCGCTCGGACTGCACCTGGTCGTGGCCGGACAGCGGGTCGGCTCCGACCTCGGCCCCGGTGTCACGGCCCTGCGTGCCCAGCTCGGCGGCCGTATCTGCCACCGGGTCAACGACCCCGGCACCGCCGAGATGGCCCTCGGCGACCTCAACAAGGACGCCGTGGCTGTGGCCCAGTCGATCACTGCGGAAGAGCGCGGCGTGGCCGTCTGCACGGGCCCGGACGGCGGCTGGAGCCGCGCCCGCTCCCACCTCACGCCGACCGACGAGGCCGTGTCCACGTCCCGGAAGTACGCCGCAACGACTCCGGAACTGCCCGCCATAGGCCGTGCTCTCGCCGGTCTGGAAGGAGACGCCAAGTGATCAGCACTGGTACCGCCGTCTCACTCGTCGTGGTCTTCGGGATCATCAGCTTCCTCCTCGTCCGCTCCCGCGACGTGCGGATCTGGGAAGCGGCCTGCATCGCCCTGTTCGGCATGTACCTGGGCGAGACACCTGTGGCTCTGACGGTCAACGGCTTCCTCACCTGGTTCCTCAGCGGCTTCCACCACTTCTGATCAGGAAGGACACACCGAGCATGCCCATGCCTCGCGTCAGGTGCCCCCACTGCAAGGGCGACGGAGCCCGCAAGACCTGGACCGGACGGACGCGCCGTTGCCGCGTCTGCCGGGGCACCGGAACCATCCGCTGATACCCATCCGCCACCGACATGGAGGTGATCCCCATGCACACCGGCGCACCACCCACCCTCACCCGTGCCGCTTCGGCGGCCCACCCCGGAAGGTCACCACCATCACCCCGGAGTTCACCCCGGCTGACAGGCGCGCCGTTCTCGACCGTGCGGCGCGCCTGCGTCAGCTCCCCGAAGCAGACCGCGACGCCATCCGCCTCGCCCAGGACCCCAAGTTCCCCCGCCTGCTGGAACAGATCACCGCCACCGGCGGCTGCTCCCACCCCGTCCATCTCACCGGCTCCACCACCACCCTGGACGGCACAACCGGCGAGATCCTTCACCACTACGACACTCGTGACGAGCCTGGCGAGCGCCTCCTGATCCGGTGCCGCAACCGACGCGCAACCGTTTGTCCGGCCTGCTCCCGCCTCCATGCCGGAGACACCTACCACCTCGTCCGCGCCGGCCTCCTCGGCGGCAAGAACGTCCCCGACACGGTCCGCCACCGGCCCCGTCTCTTCGTCACCCTTACCGCCCCATCCTTCGGGCCCGTCCACAGGAGCGGGGAAAAGTGCCACCGTCGCCGCTACAGCGGAGACTGCGAGCACGGACGGCCTCTCGGGTGCGGTGCCGTGCATGAGTCGGACGCTCCGATCGTGGGCCAACCACTCTGCGTCGACTGCTACGACTACACCGCCCACGTGCTGTGGCACGCACACGCGTCCAAGCTGTGGGACCGGTTCGTCATCGACGTCCGGCGGCGCCTCGCCTCCTCCGCCGGCCTCGTACAGTCCCACTTCGCCCAGCACGCCCGGCTCTCCTTTGCCCGGGTCGCCGAGTACCAGAAACGCGCGGCCGTCCACGTGCACGCCGTCGTCCGCCTCGACGGCCCGAACGGATGTGACGACAAACCCCCGGCCTGGGGTACCACCGACCTCTTGGCCCATGCCGTGCGCCTCTCCGCCAAGCGTGTCTTGGTCCGCACTCCTTACAGTCCCGCCGTAGGTGAGCTGGCCCTGCGCTGGGGCGCACAAGTCGACGTCCGGCCTCTGCACGTAGACGGCGATGGCCCCGATGATGACGCGGTGGCCGCGTACGTGGCCAAGTACGTCACCAAAGGAGCGAGTGAGACAGGCGCCGGCGTAGACCACCCATTGACCGGCCGCGCAGAGATCGGGTTGGCACGCGTCAGCGAACATGTCCGCTCCTTGATGCGTGCGTGTTGGCATCTCGGCGGCCTCTCCGAGTACGACGCCCTCCGCCTCAGGGCCTGGGCTCATACCCTCGGCTACCGGGGCCACATCCTCACCAAATCCCGGGCCTACTCCACTACCTACGCAGCGTTGCGTGCTGCCCGTGCTTCGCATAGCGCGGACGAGAGGAAGTTGGGGGAGAACACAGTGACAGAAGTTGCCTGGCACTACGTGGGCTCCGGCCACACCCCTGGTGCTGTTCAACTCGCCGCCGGAATCGCCGAAGACCTTGCCCAAAACCGAGTGTTCGCCCGGGAAGCCATGGCCGATCGGGGGTGGGACGAATGAGCTGCCCGAAGAAACGGAGACAGGCGCACCCCGGAGAAGTGGTTTCGCGCTGGCGTGCTGTCGAGTGGGGGGAACATGAAGAGCAGCTTTTAGCCGATCTCTTGTTTGGCCGACTGTCCAACAGATCTAAAAAGTCTGATGGTTACCGAAATCGGCCTGTCGAGTAGCCAGTAGAGCAGTTAACCTGAGTGGGCATCACATGGAGACCCCAGGGGGCGGGCACCCCCTGGGGCCAGGCCGGTCGTGGACCAGCCTGCCAGTCACGAAGGGACTGACATGGGGAAGGGTACCGTCATGCGCGGGCGCAGGACCGCTCGGGGCGTGATTCGGGTAGCAATCTACCTTCGAGTGTCGACAGCGAAGCAGATTGAGGGATACGGCCTCGACACTCAGGATAATCAATGCAAGGCATGGCTGAACTACAAGCTCGGTCCTGGCAAGTACAAGATTCACAGGATTTACGTCGATGGTGGAGAGTCGGGAAAGAAGGACTCTCGCCCCGAACTCGACGCGATGACCGAAGACATCGAAAAGGGTCTCATCGACCTCGTTGTCTTCGGCAAGCTGGACCGCATCGGGCGGACCATGGAGGACATCCACCTCTGGGTGTTCAACGCCACTAAGCACCACGGCATCAGGGTTGCCACGGCGGACGGCCGTCTGGACAGCGATGATGAACTGTTCGGCATCATGCTCAGCCTGCTGTCGTACATGGCAGAGCTGGAGCACACGCTGATCCTTGAGCGAACCATGGGTGGCCGGGATCAGAAGTTGGCGGCCGGCGGTTGGCCTCTCGGACAGCCTCCGTACGGCGTGACCCTCAGCGGCAAGGGAGGCAAGGCGATCCCTGTCCTCTGTGAGGACGAAGTGCAAGTGATCAACATTGCGACGAGTCTGCTCGTAGACCTCGGCTACTCACGTGACGAAGCTGCCGAGCACCTGAACAACCTTGGTTCTCGCACCCGCAAGGGCCTGCCGTGGACCGGTACCAACCTCGCCAAGCGCCTCAACTCCACAGCTCTCGACGGATACGTGGAGTTCCGCATCGAGCGCACCGCCGAAGACGATGAAGAGGAGACCTTCGAGGTCTTTCGGATCGAGGTGCCTCGACCGATCAGTGATCCGAAGCGGGTCGAAGCTCTGCGGAAGGCCCTCAACCGGCGCTCGTTCAAGAAGAAGCATCAGACTCACTACCTGCTCACCGGTCGCATGCACGCGCTGTGCGGCGGCTACTACACGGGTGGAAAGTCCGCCGACTCTCCCATCGGCTACTACCGGTGCATGGGCAAGCGGCTGGGGCTGGAGTGTGAGTGCGCGGAACTCCCTGCACCCGACGTCGAGAAGGCGGTCTGGGCCGAGATTGAGGCCCTACTCTCCGACGTGGGCAAGTTCAGGGCTCTCGCCGCGAAGTGGTTGGGGGCGATCCCGGCGCGCGCTGAGACGTACCGGAGGCGACTCGCTGAGCTGGACGCGCAGATCGAGAAGAAGCGGTCCAGCCGCAAGGGGCAGATCCTCGCGAAGCTCACCCAGCTCTTCGAAGACGAGCTTGGCGAGGGCGCCGGAGATGAGATCGATGAGGACACCATCCGGGAAGTGAAGCAAGCCCTCCAAGCGAAGGAAGACGAGCTGACCGCTGAACGGGAGCGCTTGGCTCGCTGGCTCCGAGAAGCCGAAGAGCAGCAGCACCGCGCGGACGAGATCATTGTCCTGGTGGAGGAGCGGGCAACCGAGATGGACTCCTTCACGGCCGATCAGCGCCGGGACCTGCTTGATCTTCTGGACATCCGCGTACAGGTGACCGGCAAGGGACAGACGCGTCGGAAGGGGATCGCCGACCCCCTCACCGAGTGGCACAGGGAGACGGGCACGCTGGTGCCTCTCAAGGTCAGTGATCAGGAGTGGGAGGCGGTTGACGCCGTCCTCCCGGACTCTCGCCAGAACTGGACACCGAAGCGTGAGATGTTCGAAGCGATCTTGTGGAAGCTTCGGACCGCTGCCCGGTGGAACGAGGTGGAGGTCTCCGGGAACTCCTGGAGCGCCGTCCGGCGGCGTGCGGAGGGCTGGCGCACCTCGGGTGCTTGGCAGGCTGCCATGGGCGCTCTGAAGGGTGCTGGCGGCGTCCCTGTCCCGCCGCTCTTGGTCCTACCTCCCATGGAGGTCACGGGCAGTATCGATCCGAAGTTCGCGGCCTTGGAGCTGGAGGCCCTGGAGACCTACGAAGACGACGGGGACTGCTGCAACCAGAACCACACCCACGCACACTCTTCCCTGAGATGATCATCTACGGACTGATCCAGCCGATCATGTTCGTGGTGCTGTTCAGCTATGTCTTCGGCGGTTCCATGCAGATCGGCGGCAGCGCCAGCCCCATCGCCTACAAGAACTTCCTCATGGCGGGCATCTTCGCGCAGACCGTCACGTTCGCCACCGCGAGCTCCGGCGCCGGTATCGCCGACGACATGCACAAGGGGCTCATCGACCGCTTCCGCTCCCTGCCGATGGCACGCGGGGCGGTGCTGACCGGGCGCACCCTCGCCGATCTGGTGCAGACGGCCGTCACGCTGGTCGTGCTCGCCGTGGTCGCCCTGCTGGTCGGCTGGCGTGTCGGGTCCAACGGCGACACCAACGTCGGCAAGGTGCTCGCAGCGTTCGGTCTGCTGCTCCTGCTCGGTTACGCGTTCACCTGGATCGGCGCCCTGATCGGCATGTCCGTGCGCACTCCCGAGGCGGCCACGTCCAGCGGGCTGATCTGGCTGTTCCCGGTGACGTTCATCTCCAACGCCTTCGTGGACCCCGGCCACATGACGCCGTGGCTGCGGCACATAGCCGAGTGGAACCCGTTCAGCGCCACCGCGCAGGCCTGCCGCGTGCTCTTCGCCAACCCTGGCCGGTCCACCTCGCACGCCTGGCCCATGGAGCACCCCGTGTGGGCCTCGCTGATCTACTCGGTCCTGATCATCGTCGTCTTCCGTACCTTCGCGGTCCGCAAGTACCGCTCGGCCACCGCCTGACGGCTCCGGGCACGACTGCGGGCACGGCTGCGGGCACGGCGAAGCCCCCGGTGCCGGGCGGGATCCGCCGGGCGCCGGGGGCTCGAGGTCATATCGGGAGGGCGGATCAGCCCGAGTACGGCTCGGCCTTCAGGATCCGCACCGAGGCCTTCTTGCCGTTCGGCAGTTCGTACTCCGCGTCCTCGCCGACCTTGTGGCCGATGACGCCGGCGCCGAGCGGGGACTGCGGCGAGTACGTCTCGATGTCGGCGCTCGCGTACTCGCGGGAGGCGAGCAGGAACGTCATCGTGTCGTCCTCGTCACCGTCGAAGGCGATCGTGACGACCATGCCCGGCGCGACGGCACCGTCGGCGGAGGCCGGGGCCTCGCCCACCTGGGCCTTCTCGAGAAGCTGGGTCAGCTGCCGCACACGCAGCTCCTGCTTGCCCTGCTCCTCCTTGGCCGCGTGGTACCCGCCGTTCTCGCGCAGGTCGCCCTCCTCGCGCGCGGCCGCGATCTTGGCGGCGATCTCCGTGCGCGCAGGACCAGTAAGGTACTCAAGCTCGTCCTTGAGCTTGTTGTACGCCTCCTGGGTCAGCCAGGTGACGTTCTCGCTGGTCTGGGTCACAGGGTGCTCCTCGTCGGTACTGGGAATACAAAGCATCGCCCTACCCAGAAGCATGTTCCCTCTTGGATGGGCGAAACCACGAGCCTAACAATTCAAGGCCGGGAGGGGGAGGACATAAGCCATGAGAATCACATCAACGCAGGTCAGCGTGTACGTATTCCGGGTGAAGCCGGAGTGTCCGGTCCCGGTCAGCCGGTATGGCAGCCGAGCAGCTCGGCCGTGGTGCCCTTCGCCGTCGTACGCAGCGTGACGACCTTGTCGATACGCGTGGCCGATCCGGTGAAGCGGAAGTCGGCCCGGCCCACCTCGGAGCCGTCGGCCGCCTGGGAGCGCAGGGTGCAGTAGCCCGAGGTGCCGGAGTCCTTGTGGACCTCCAGATGCACCTCGACCGCGTTGTCCGTGGCGTCGAAGGCGATCACCTGGGCGCTGATCCTGCTCTCCACGACATAGTGGTAGGCGAAGTAACCGACCAGTGCCAGCAGGGCCGCGCCGAGCACCGCGCCGGCGGCCTTGAGCCGCCGGTCCGCACGCTCGTCCGAGGAACGGCCGTAGCGGCCCTCGGGCAGCCGCGTGCTCGCCGTACTCATGATCGTCCTCTCGGCCGGAACCGGACCCGGAATTATTCGCCCCCCGATTCCGTCACTATAGAAGCCGCCGATCGCGCCGAGACCACGGGGCGCCGACTTACCGAGGATTGAGTCTTGACTGACCAGCTGCGACTGATGGCCGTCCACGCGCACCCTGACGACGAGTCGAGCAAGGGCGCGGCCACCATGGCGAAGTACGTGTCCGAGGGGGTGGACGTGCTGGTGGTGACCTGCACCGGCGGGGAGCGCGGGTCCATCCTCAATCCGAAGCTGCAGGGCGACACGTACATCGAGGAGCACATTCACGAGGTACGCAAGAAGGAGATGGACGAGGCCCGCGAGATCCTGGGCGTCAAGCAGGAGTGGCTCGGCTTCGTCGACTCGGGCCTGCCCGAGGGTGACCCGCTGCCGCCGCTGCCCGAGGGCTGCTTCGCCCTGGAGGACGTCGACAAGGCGGCCGGCGAGCTGGTCCGCAGGATCCGTGCCTTCCGCCCGCAGGTGATCACCACCTACGACGAGAACGGCGGCTACCCGCACCCCGACCACATCATGACCCACAAGATCTCCATGGTGGCGTTCGAGGGCGCGGCGGACACCGAGAAGTACCCGGAGTCCGAGTTCGGCCCCGCCTGCCAGCCGCTGAAGCTGTACTACAACCAGGGCTTCAACCGCCCCCGCACCGAGGCCCTGCACAGTGCGATGCTGGAGCGCGGGCTGGAGTCGCCGTACGGGGAGTGGCTCAAGCGCTGGAGCGAGATGGAGCGCACCGAGCGCACGCTGACCACGCACATCCCGTGCGCGGACTTCTTCGAGATCCGTGACAAGGCGCTGATCGCGCACGCCACGCAGATCGACCCCGACGGCGGCTGGTTCCGGGTGCCGATGGAGCTGCAGAAGGAGGTCTGGCCGACGGAGGAGTACGAGCTGGCGAAGTCGCTCGTCGACACCTCCCTCCCCGAGGACGACCTCTTCGCGGGCATCCGGGACAATGTCTGACATGAGCGCAAGCGTGAGCCTGGCAGTGACGCATCTGGTCCCCCTCGCCAAGGAGGTCGACCAGAACAAGGTCACCCCCGGCGTTCTCGGCTTCATCGTCTTCGCGGTGATGGCCGTGGCGGTGTGGGGCCTGATGAAGTCGATGAGCAAGCACATGAACAAGGTCGACTTCAAGGAGACCCCGGACCCCGAGGCCGGGCAGGCGGGGAAGGCCGAGAAGGCCGACTCCGCGGCCGAGCGAGGCTGATCCGGACCTCAGCGCCCCGCCGGCACCGCCACCCCCATCACCTCCCGGGCGTGGCGGTCCGGCGTCATGCGCAGCCGCCAGGCCTGCCAGCCGTCCTCCAGGCTGACCCCGCGTTCCAGCAGCAGGGCGTACGCCGGGACGTAGTCGGCCAGCTTCTCGTCCCGCAGGGGATGGCCGGCGCGGGCCAGCTGGGCCAGCTCCTCCTGGGCGACCGCCGTGCCCACCTCCGCCCCGCCGGGTGCCGCGTAGGGCAGCAGGGTGCAGCGCAGGAAGCGCGCCCAGTCCTCGCCGCGCCGGTCTCCGTAGGAGGCGAACAGGTCCAGTGCCTCGTCGGCGAGGGCCAGTGCGGCCTGCGTACGGGCGTTGCCCGCGTCGACCACCGCCAGTTCCAGGCAAGTCCACGCCTCGCCGTGGGCGACGCCGATCCGCTGGAAGTCGGCGCGGGCGTCCGCCAGGAGCTGCCGGGCGAAGCCGGAGTTGCGCAGCGAGCCGGTCTGCGCGGCCCGCTGGTCGCGGGTGACCCGCGCCGAGTGGTGCCGGGCGCAGGCCAGGCCGTACACGTCCCGCATCCGGGAGAACATCGTGCGGGACCGCTCCAGGTCGCGCACCGCCAGATCCAGATCGCCGGCCTCCTCCAGTGCCTGGCCCAGGTAGTACAGCGTCCACGCCTCGCCGCGCGCGTCCTCGTTCTCCCGGTGCCGGGCGGCGGCCTGCCGCAGGCTCTCGACGGCCGGTGAGGCGTCGCCGGCGACCAGACGGGCCCGGGCCAGCTGGGTCAGTGCCCATGCCTCGCCGCGCGCGTCGTGCGTCCGGCCGTACCGCTCCAGGGCGGCCCGCAGCTCGGTCTCCGCGCGCGGTACGTCTCCCATCCGCAGTGCCAGCTGGCCGAGCTGGAAGTGCGCCCAGGCCTCGCCGTGCACCGATCCGCCCTCGTGGTGCAGGACCAGGGAGCGGGTGAGCAGCTCCAGCGCCTCCGCCAGCCGGGCCCGGTCGCGCTGGACGGCAGCCAGGGCGTGCATCGTCCAGGCGCGGTCCGTCGCCAGCTCCGGCGCCGCCTGCAGGTCCAGCGCCTCCTGCAGTCTGGCCGCGGCCTCGGTGAGCTGGCCCTGGTGGTGCAGGGTGATCCCGAGCGAGGCCAGGGCGCGGGCCGCTCCCGCGTCGTGGTGTGCCTCCCGGTACAGGTCCACCACCGAGGCCAGTGTGGTGCGCGCCTTGTCCAGCTCGCCCAGCTGCCGGGCCGCGATACCGGTGCGCCACTGCACGGAACGCGCCAGCAGTCCCTTGTCCACGGCCTGCGCCAGCTCGCTGATCTCGCCCAGCCGGTACAGGTCGCCGCGCAGCAGGCAGTAGTCGCACAGGGCGCCCAGCAGGTTCTGCACAGCCTTCTGGTTCACGCCCTCCGTGTGACGCAGGGTCGCGGTGATGAAGCTGGACTCGTCGTCCAGCCAGCGCAGCGCCTCGTCCAGCGAGGTGAAGCCGTGCGGGCCGAACTGGTGCGAGCGCGTGGACATGTTTCCGTCGACCAGGCGCAGCACCGAGTCGGCCAGGTCCGCGTAGTTCACGATCAGCCGTTCCTGGGCCGCCGTGCGCTCGGCCGGGTCCTCCTCGTCCAGCAGCCGGGCCTGGGCGAAGGCGCGCACCAGGTCGTGCAGCCGGTAGCGGCTGCCGCGCACATGGTCGAGGAGGCCTGCCCGGGCGAGGGCGACGAGATGGCGGGTGGCCTCGGCCTCGTCCGTGGCGAGCAGCGCGGCGGCCGCAGCGGCGCCCAGCGAGGCCCGGCCCGCGAGCGCGAGCCTGCGCAGCAGCCGGCGCGTGGGCTCCGGCTGGTCGGTGTAGCGCAGCCACAGGGCACGCTCCACCGGCTCCACCGGGCCGTATGCGGCCAGGTCCGTGGCCAGTTGCCGGGGTGAGCGCGGCCCGAGCGCGGAGCCCGCGATCCTGAGCGCCAGCGGCAGTCCGCCGGTGAGGTCCCGGATCCGGTCGGCGGACTCGGCGTCGTACGGCCCCGACGCGTCCTCGGCGACGGTGCCGAGCAGTTCCTCGGCACCGGCCGCGTCCAGCGCTTCGACCGGCAGATGGTGCACCCAGGCAGGCAGGTCCGCGGCCAGGTCCAGGGCGGTGCGGGCGGTGACCAGGACCAGGCTGTCGGAGTGCTCGGGCACCAGCGCCCGCACCTGCTCCGGGTCCGAGGCGTCGTCCAGCACGATCGTCACCGGCAGCCCGGACAGATGCTGGTGGTACAGCTCGCCGAGCCGCTTGACCTGCTGGTCGGGGGAGGAGCGCTCCCGGAACAGCAACTGCTCGCGGGGCGCGCCGAGCCGGTTGAGCAGATGCAGCAGGGCGTCCCGGGTCGCAAGGGGCGCCTCCTCCCGCCGGCCGCCGCGCAGATCCACGACCACCGCGCCGCGGAAGTGGTCCCGGAGCTCGTGCGCCGCGCGCACCGCGAGCGTGGTCCGGCCCGAGCCGGGCTCGCCGTGCAGCACGACCACCGTGGGCCGGGTCTCGGTGGCCGCCCGGGCTGCCTGCGCCCACTGCCGGATCCGCGCCAGCTCCGCCCGGCGCCCCGCGAACGGGCCTTCCGTGTCCGGGAGTTGTCCGAACGACTGCTCCAGCACCGTACGCCGGCGGGCCGCCGCGCTCTTGTCCGCGCCGCGCAGCGCCGGGCCGCCCTTCTTCTTCGGGGCCGTGGCGGCGGTCAGCACCCGCTGCTGGTCGAGGAACGGGCGGATGCCGCGCACCTCCAGCGCGGTCAGCCACTGCAGCCGCAGCTGCTCGGTCCCGCCGGGCTGGCCGGCCGCGCCAGCACGGTGATGCGCGGCGGGCAGATGGGTGCCGGCCGCCTTGGCCACGGAGGCGGCGGCGCCGACCACTCCCGCGGCGACACCCGCGCCGGCGGCCGTGCCGGTGCCGGTGCCGAGCAAGAGGTCGGCCACGGCCGCGGCCACCGCGGCAACCGCCGCCACCAGCAGGGCCGTTCCGGCGCCCTCGCGGGCGTAGCGCTGCCCGAAGGTCAGCCGGCCCGCCTCGGTCTCGTCCAGCGCGTGGACGTAGGCCTCGTACTCCTCGCCGGCCGTCCCCGCCATCGCGTCGAGTGCACCGCGCGCCCGCGACAGCAGCAGCTGTCCGTCGATCCGGCCGCCCGAGCGCCGTACCTCCTCCTCGACGGCCCGCACCAGCAGCCGCTCGGCTTCCGCCCGATGGCCGTCCCGCATGTCCCGTCCCCCTCCGGCGGCAACTCCCTTGCCCACCAGTGTCCTTCGCGGGGCGCGGAAGCGGGAGGGGTGGTGTCCGGTGCGGAGTTGGGGAGGTGCGGCGACCTCCTTGTGAGCGTCGGCCCCTCAGCGCCCGGCGGTCGGCCATCCCTTGGCCACCGCCAGGTACACGCACGCCCCCGCCAGCGCACCCTCCGCCACCGCGCACAGCAGTGCCTCGGTCAGCGGGGCGCCCGTGCCCGCTGTCGTTATGTCGAACCAGGCGTCCAGGACCGCCACCGACGCCGTCGCCGAAGCCGTCAGCCGTGCCCTCGCGTCGCCGCGCAGGCCGAGCAGGGCCGTCGCCGCGCAGCCGGTCGCCATCAGGACGTCCAGGCCGATCCAGGCCAGCGGCCAGTTGCCGACCTCCGTACGGCCCGGCAGGGTCAGGGCCAGCACCACCGTCCACGGCACCAGCAGGACCGCCGCCGCCCCCAGCAGGACCATGGGCCACTTCTTGCGCACCGCCCCGGTCACCGTCACCGCCACGGTCACGTCCTCCCCCTCTCGTCGTCCTTCGACCGACTCCACCGTAGATCGCAGAGAAAACTCTGCAAAGAAAACTCGGCAGACTTCGGGGGCTTCTCAGGGTTCTCAGGGTTACCGTGACCGCATGACCGACGGCCTGCCGGAGATGACCAGCCTGGAGCGCACCGCGCTCTACAAATCCCTCGGCAACCCCCTGCGCCGCCGGATCCTCGAGTACCTCGGCCGGCACGGCGAGGCGAACTCCACCGTCCTCGCCCGCGAACTCGGCGAGAGCTCCGGCACCACCAGCTACCACCTGCGTAAACTCGCTGATCAGCGGCTCATCGAGGAGATCCCGGAGAAGTCCGGCGGGCGGGAGAGGTGGTGGCGGGCGCTGCCCTTCCGGCACACCACGCCCGACCCCGCCACGATGTCCCCCGGGGAGTACGCGGCCGCAGCCCGGCTCGCCCATCTGAAGATCGAGTTCGACACCGCCCTGTACCGCCGCGCCCACCAGGAGTACCGCGGCCCCGAGGGCTGGGCCCAGGTCCAGCGCCACGGCACCTGGCTCACCAGGGAGGAACTGCTCGCCTTCATGCGGGAGTACCACGCCCTGCTCGACCGGTACGGCCACCCGCGCGAGGAGGCCCCCGAAGGGGCGCGCCCGATGCTCATGCGTTTCTACGCGGTGCCCGAGCCGGAGAGCCACGCCGTCCCCGAGCCCGTGGGAGAGTCGAACGGTCCCGTGGGAGAGTGGAACGGTGAACCGACTGGCCCATGAGACGTCCCCGTATCTGCTCCAGCACGCCGACAACCCCGTCGACTGGTGGCCCTGGTCGGCCGAGGCCTTCGACGAGGCCCGCAGGACGAACAGACCCGTTCTGCTGAGCGTCGGGTACGCGAGCTGTCACTGGTGTCATGTCATGGCCCACGAGTCCTTCGAGGACCGGACCACCGCCGACTACCTCAACGAGCACTTCGTCAACATCAAGGTCGACCGCGAGGAACGCCCCGACGTGGACGCCGTCTACATGGAGGCCGTGCAGGCCGCCACCGGGCAGGGCGGCTGGCCGATGACGGTCTTTCTCACCCCGGACGCCGAACCCTTCTACTTCGGGACCTACTTCCCGCCCGCGCCCCGGCACGGGATGCCGTCCTTCCGGCAGGTGCTGGAGGGTGTGCAGCAGGCCTGGAGCAGCCGCCGTGAGGAGGTCGCCGAGGTCGCCGGGAAGATCGTCCGCGACCTGGCCCAGCGGGAGATCAGCCACCAGGGCGCGCGGCCGCCCGGTGAGCAGGAGCTCGCCCAGGCGCTTCTCGGGCTCACCCGTGAGTACGACCCGCAGCGCGGCGGATTCGGCGGGGCGCCGAAGTTCCCGCCCTCCATGGTGCTGGAGTTCCTGCTGCGGCACCACGCCCGGACCGGCGCCGAGGGCGCGCTGCAGATGGCGCACGACACCTGTGAGCGGATGGCCCGCGGGGGCATCTACGACCAGCTCGGCGGTGGGTTCGCCCGGTACTCCGTCGACCGCGACTGGGTCGTGCCGCACTTCGAGAAGATGCTGTACGACAACGCGCTGCTCTGCCGCGTGTACGCCCATCTCTGGCGGGCCACCGGATCGGACCTGGCGCGGCGCGTCGCCCTGGAGACCGCCGACTTCCTCGTGCGTGAACTGCGCACCGACGAGGGCGGGTTCGCCTCGGCCTTCGACGCCGACAGCGACGACGGCACGGGCCGGCACGTCGAGGGCGCGTACTACGTGTGGACGCCCGAGCGGCTGCGCGCCGTCCTCGGGGACGCGGACGGCGACCTCGCCGCCCAGTACTTCGGGGTGACCGACGAGGGCACCTTCGAGCATGGGCAGTCCGTCCTCCGACTGCCGCAGGACACCGCCGTCTTCGACGCCGAGAGGATCGCCTCCATCAGGGAACGGCTCCTCGCCGGGCGCGCCGAACGCCCCGCACCCGGCCGCGACGACAAGGTCGTCGCCGCCTGGAACGGCCTCGCCGTCGCCGCGCTCGCCGAGACCGGCGCCTACTTCGACCGGCCCGACCTGGTCGAGGCCGCCCTCGGCGCCGCCGACCTGCTCGTCCGGGTGCACCTCGACGAGCACGCCCGGCTCGCCCGCACCAGCAAGGACGGCCGCGTCGGCCCCAACGCGGGCGTGCTGGAGGACTACGCCGACGTCGCCGAGGGCTTCCTCGCGCTCGCGTCCGTGACGGGCGAGGGCGTCTGGCTGGATTTCGCCGGACTGCTCCTCGACCATGTGCTCGCCCGCTTCACCGACGCCGCGACCGGCGCCCTCTACGACACCGCCGCCGACGCCGAGCGGTTGATCCGCCGGCCGCAGGACCCCACCGACAACGCCACCCCGTCCGGCTGGACCGCGGCGGCCGGCGCCCTGCTGAGCTATGCCGCACACACCGGATCCGAGCCGCACCGCAGCGCCGCCGAACGGGCGCTGGGGGTCGTGCAGACCCTCGGGCCGCGCGTGCCCCGGTTCATCGGCTGGGGGCTCGCCGTCGCCGAGGCCCTCCTCGACGGGCCGAAGGAGGTCGCCGTCGTCGGACCAGGACCCGGGTCCGGTCTCGCGGGCGAGAAGACGGCGGCCCTGCACCGTACGGCACTTCTGGGCACCGCCCCCGGGGCCGTCGTGGCCGTCGGCACTGCGGACAGTGACGAGTTCCCGCTCCTCGCCGACCGGCCCCTGCAGCAGGGCGAGCCGACCGCGTACGTCTGCCGCAACTTCACCTGCGACGCGCCGACGACCGATCCGGAACGGCTCGGCGCGTCCCTGAACAGGCGCTGAGTACCGGGAACCCCCGGGCGGCTGATGGGTGAACTGTCCGAAACGGAGCACGTGTTCGGATAGATACCACTACTCGCACCACCATTCCGAAACAAGCTATTTATCGGAAGAGCTGCCGCGCTTCACAGATCCCCCCTAATCTCTCCACAGCGGGTCGACGGGTGGTAACTCACCGTCGCCCGCACAGGGGGTAATCGGGGATCTGGGGGGATCTTTTTGCTCACGTCCGTCTTCATCGCTGCCGTCTCACTGGCCCTGTTCTGGATGGCGGCGTTCACCCTGTGGTGGCAGATGCACGCGTGGCGCACGCCCGAGGTGCTGGCCTCCACCCGGTTCGGCAGGCCGGACGGCGGCGAACACCTGTCGTTCTCGCTGCTGCTGCCCGCTCGGCACGAGCAGGCGGTGCTGGACCACACCATCCAGCGGCTGCTGGAATCCACGCACACCGACTTCGAGATCATCGTGATCGTCGGGCACGACGACCCCGAGACCACGGAGGTGGCCGAGCGGGCCGCCGCCCGGGACCCGCGCGTCCGGGTCGTCGTCGACACCCACGAGAAGAAGAACAAGCCGAAGGCCATGAACACGGCGCTGCCGCACTGCCGCGGTGACGTCGTCGGGGTCTTCGACGCCGAGGACCAGGTCCACCCGGAGCTGCTGGCCCACGTCGACCACGCCTTCCGCACCACCGGGGCGGACGTCGTCCAGGGCGGGGTCCAGCTCATCAACTTCCACTCCAGCTGGTACAGCCTGCGCAACTGCCTGGAGTACTTCTTCTGGTTCCGCTCCCGGCTGCACCTGCACGCGCAGAAGGGCTTCATCCCGCTCGGCGGCAACACCGTCTTCGTGCGCACCGGCGTCCTCAGGGAGGCGGACGGCTGGGACCCGAACTGCCTCGCCGAGGACTGCGACCTGGGCGTCCGGCTGTCCAGCGTCGGCAAGAAGGTCGTCGTCGCCTACGACTCCGACATGGTGACCAGGGAGGAGACCCCGGGTTCCCTCATGTCGCTGCTCAAGCAGCGCACCCGCTGGAACCAGGGCTTCCTGCAGGTCTACCGGAAGAGGGACTGGAAGCAACTGCCGGGATTCGGGCAGCGGTTGCTCGCCCGGTACACCCTGATGACGCCGTTCATGCAGGCCTTCTCCGGCGTGATCATCCCGCTCAACGCGGCCGTCGCGCTCTTCCTCGACGTGCCCGTCGGGGTCGCCTTCCTCACCTTCCTGCCGCTGGTCACCGCCGCCGTCACCTTCGTCTTCGAGGTGGTCGGGCTGCACGACTTCGGCAAGCAGTACGGCCTGAAGGTCCGCCTCGTCCACTACGTGAAGCTCATCGTGGGCGGCCCCTTCTACCAGGTGCTCCTCGCCGGTGCCGCGATCCGTGCCGTCTGGCGCGAGCAACGCGGCCGTAACGACTGGGAGTTGACCACACACGTCGGCGCACACCTCACCGCGGCCGAGCCCATCCGAGAGGACGTTCCTGCGTGACCTCCACACTTCCCGCGGTGACCGCAGCGAAGGTCCCCGCGCAGGGCCCACCTGTGCCGGAAGACCGCTCGACGGGCCGGACAAGCCCGCCGCCGCGGCTCCGCTCCTCCCGCCCCGACCTGCTGCTGTGCGGTGTCCTGCTCGCGGCGATCCTCGTCGTCCAGGGCTGGAACATCGCCGACTACCCCACCCTCAGCGACGACGAGGGCACCTATCTCGCCCAGGCCTGGGCGGTCCAGCAGGGCCGCGGCCTCGCCCACTACACCTACTGGTACGACCACCCGCCGCTCGGCTGGATCCAGATAGCCCTGCTCAGCCGGCTCCCCGCGGCCCTCAGCCCCGGCTCGATGACCGTCGGCACCATGCGGCTCGTGATGCTGCTGGTCAGCGGCGTCAGCGCGGTCCTCCTCTATGTCCTGGGCCGCCGGCTCTCCCTGCCCCGCTGGGCCGCCGGACTCGGCATGGCCCTGTTCGGGCTCTCCCCGCTCGCGGTCGTCCTCAGCCGGGAGATCTTCCTCGACAACATCGCCGTGATGTGGCTGCTGCTGGCGTTCTGCCTCGCCGCCTCGCCCAGCCGCCACCTCTGGCACCACTTCGGCGCGGGCCTCGCCGCCGCCGCGGGCGTGCTCACCAAGGAGACGATGCTCGTCGTCCTGCCCGCCCTGCTGGTCACCATGTGGCGGCACAGCCACCGCGACACCCGCAAGTTCGCCCTCACCGGAGCCGTCACCGCCTGCGCCCTGACCGGCTGTTCCTATCCGCTGTTCGCCCTGCTCAAGGGCGAGCTGCTGCCGGGCCCCGGGCACGTCTCCCTGTGGGACGGCATCACCTACCAGATGTCCAGGCCCGGCTCGGGATTCATCCTCGACCAGGCCTCCGGCTCCTACGGCGTCCTGCACGCCTGGCTGTACTACGACCGCGTCCTGCCCCTCGGCGGCCTCGCCGGAGCCCTGCTCCTGTTGCTCACCTGGCGCTGGTCGGTCACCGCCCGCGCCCTCGCCGGACCGGCCCTCACGGTCGCCATCCTGGCCGCGGTGGCCCTGCGCCCGAACGGCTACCTGCCCGCCATGTACGTCATCGGCGCGCTGCCCTTCCTCGCCCTGGTCCTCGCGGGCGGCGCCGCCTCCGTCGCCCACGCGGTCATCACCAGGTGGCGCACGGAGGGCGAGAAGCGGTACCTCACCGGCGGCCGGTACGCGCTCGCCGCCGTCCTCGCCCTCGCCGCCGGCGCCTATGTCGTACCGCACTGGTACGACGGCGACCGCACCGCCGTCACCGCCGACGCCAACCGGCCCTACCGTCAGGCCTCCCACTGGCTCGGCACCGAGGTGGCCGACCCGGAGGACACCCGGGTGCTCGTCGACGACGCCCTCTGGCTGGACCTCGTGCACGCCGGATACCGGCCCGGGCTCGGCGCCATCTGGTTCTACAAGGCCGACCTCGACCCGGCGGTCACGAAGACCATGCCGCACGGCTGGCGGGACATCGACTACGTCGTCGCCTCGCCGACCGTCCGCCGGGACGCCAAGGACCTGCCCAACGTGCGGGCCGCGATCCGGCACTCCACGCCGGTCGCCACCTTCGGCACCGGGCCCGACCGCATAGAGATCCGGCGGATCCAGGCCGTGGGAGGGGCGCGATGAGCGAGTACACCGCCCCGGCACAGGGCCTCGACGCCGTAGAGGTCCCCGAGCCGGGCGCCGTCACCATCGTCGTGCCGACCTTCAACGAGTCCGCGAACGTACGGCGGTTGCTGCACCAGATCGCCGAGTCGGTGCCCGCGCGGCTGCCCTGCGAGGTCCTGTTCGTGGACGACTCCACCGACGACACCCCCGAGGTCGTCCGCGAGGCCGCCCAGGACTGCCCGTTCCCGGTGGCCGTCCTGCACCGGGAGGAACCCGTCGGCGGGCTCGGCGGGGCGGTCGTCGAGGGGCTGCGGGCGGCGACCTCGGAGTGGGTCGTCGTCATGGACGGCGACTGCCAGCATCCGCCGTCCCTCGTACCGGAGTTGGTGGCCACGGGCGAACGGACGCACGCCGGGCTCGTCGTCGCCTCCCGGTACATCGACGGCGGCAGCCGGGCCGGGCTCGCCGGCGGCTACCGGGTGGCCGTCTCGCGCGGCGCGACCTGGCTCGCCAAGGCCCTCTTCCCGCGCAGACTGCACGGCATCAGCGACCCGATGAGCGGCTTCTTCGCCATCCGCCGCAGCGCGGTCACGGCGGACGTGCTCAGACCGCTCGGCTACAAGATCCTGCTGGAGCTGGCCGTACGCAGCCGGCCCCGGCAGGTCGCCGAGGTGCCGTTCGTCTTCCAGGACCGGTTCGCCGGCGAGTCCAAGTCCACCGCCCGGGAGGGCTTCCGCTTCCTGCGCCATCTGGCGGGTCTGCGCACCGCCTCACCGGTCGCCCGCATGGTCGGCTTCGGGCTGATCGGCGCGAGCGGGTTCGCCCCGAACCTCCTCGGGCTCTGGGCCCTGACCGTCCTCGGGATGCACTACCTCCCCGCGGAGATCCTCGCCAACCAGTTCGGAGTCGCCTGGAACTTCCTGCTCATCGAGCAGCTGCTGTTCCGCGACCGGCGCGCGCACCGCCGCTGGTGGGACCGGCTCGGCCGGTTCGCGCTGCTGGCCAACGCCGACCTGCTGCTGCGCATCCCGCTGATCGCCCTGCTCGTCGGCCGGTTCGGCATGGGCGCCCTGCCTGCCACCGCGCTCGCGCTGGTCATGACGTTCGTCCTGCGCTTCGTCGGAACCGAGGCGCTGGTCTATCTCCCGCGACGTAACCACCGGAGGAGAGCCGCTTGAGCAAGTACCGCAGACGGACCGCGCTGGCCGGGGTGGGCGCCCTGACCGCCGGTCTGCTCCTGACCGCGCCCCAGCCGGCACAGGCCGCCAACCTGATCAAGAACCCCGGCTTCGAGACCGCCGGCAGCGGCGACATGCCGTACTGCTGGGAGAAGTCGGGCTGGGGCGACAACGACTTCAGCTTCGAGACGACCTCCGACGCGCACTCCGGATCCGCGGCCATGAAGGTCACGCTGACCCGCCGGGTCTCCGGCGACCGCAAGGCGATGATCACCGAGTCGACGGACTGCGCGCCGGGGGTGAGCGTCGGCAAGCAGTACGACCTGGGACTCTGGTACAAGACCACCACCCCGGACGCCAACATCACTCTCTTCCGGCACGACACGACCGCTGGCTGGCAGTACTGGACCGACGTCAAAACCCTCGACATGGCCTCGGCCTGGACGCAGGCCACGGTCCGCACACCCGAGGTCCCGGCCGGCACCGACCGCATCACCTGGGGTGTCTCCGTCTACGGCACCGGCTCGGCGACCACCGACGACTACACCATGGACCAAGTGCCGGACCCGCTCCCGCCGGCCCAGTGCACGGGCACGAACGACCAGTGCGCGAACGGCAGCTGGTCCGTCCTGCCGACGCAGAACCCGGTCCGCTCCATGCACTCCGTCGTGCTCAGCAACGGCAAGGTGCTGCTGATCGCCGGCTCCGGCAACAGCGAGGAGAACTTCAACGCGGGCACGTTCACCAGCGCGGTGTACGACCCGGCGACCGGCGACTACAAGGTCATCCCCACCCCGAAGGACATGTTCTGCGCGGGCCATGTCCAGCTCCAGGACGGGCGGGTGCTGGTCCTGAGCGGCAACAAGGCGTACCCGGTGGTGGGCGGGCACGGCTACGAGGGGTTCAAGGACTCGTACATCTTCGACCCGGCGACCGAGACCTACACCAAGACCAACGACCTCAACGACGGCCACTGGTACCCGTCGGCGACCGAGCTCGGCAACGGTGACGTCATCTCCTTCGGCGGGCTCCGCGAGGACTCCACCGGCTCGGTGACCGCCGAGAAGTTCAGTTACGCGCAGAACCAGTGGCTGCCGCTGTCCCAGGTCAACCAGACCTGGTCGTACTGGGGTCTGTACCCGGCGATGATCCTGATGCAGGACGGCCGCCTCTTCTACACGGGCAGCCATGTCTTCGGCAACAACATCCCCGGCACGGGTTCGGCGATCTACGACTACGGGGCCAACACGGTCACGCAGATCCCGGGGCTGCAGAACAAGGACGAGCGGGACCAGTCGTCGTCCGTGCTGCTGCCTCCGGCGCAGGACCAGCGGGTGCTGACGGTCGGCGGCGGCAACATCGACTCCAACCCGGACGCGAACCGCCTCACCGACCTGATCGACCTCAAGCAGGCCAACCCGTCCTACGTCGCCGGGCCGCCGGTCCCGCAGGGCACGGTCGACCTGGGCAACGGCCCGCAGCCGGAGACCGGCAACCAGGGCAAGATGTACGTCTCCACCGTGCTGCTGCCCGACGGCAAGGTGCTGGAGACGGGCGGCGCCCTGCACAACCGCGCCAACCCCGTGTACGAGTCCTCGCTCTACGACCCCGCCACCAACGCCTTCCAGCAGGTGGCCGCCGACCCCGAGTCCCGCGGCTACCACTCCTCGGCGTTCCTGCTGCCCGACGGCCGGGTGATGGCCACCGGCGACAACCCGGGCAACGGCAGCTGGAACCACAACGTGTCGATCTACACCCCGCCGTACCTCTACAAGGGCACGCGTCCGACGATCACCTCGGTGATCAACCAGGAGTGGAAGTACGGCGACACCCAGCGGATCACCGTCGACCGGCCGATCGCCAAGGCCGAGCTGATCCGTCCGGCCGCGGTGACCCATTCGTCCGACCCGAACCAGCGGTTCGTGGACCTGCCGCTCTCGGTGGACGGCAACAACGTCGACCTGAACGTGACGAACAATCCCAACCTGGCGCCGCCCGGCTGGTACATGCTCTTCGCGGTCGACGCCAACGGGGTGCCCTCGGTGGCCCGGTGGGTGCATCTGACGGGCCCGGCGGCCCTGACCGCGGCGTCCCCGCACATCCACGCCTTCGCCGACGGCCTCACCGGCAAGGTGTCGGGGCCCGCCAAGAAGCGCACGTCCCAGCAGGTCAGCCCGACCCTGTCCGGCTGCGACCGGCACTACGGCTCGATCAACGTGTGTGTGCCGACGGTGTTCCCGCCCGAGGTGAGGAAGACGACCGCGGCCCGCTGCACCTGGCTCCGGCAGAACCACTACGGTCGGCTGAAGGTCGACGGCGCCGACGATCCGCTGGGCCTGGACCCGAACCGGGACGGGGTGGCGTGCGGAAAGGGCGACGTCAGGCGCCGTTGAGGATCAGCGCCCCGAGGGTGAGCTGAGCACCCCACTGCACGAACACGGCCCAGAGCCTGGCGTACGTCCACCGGGCTCTGGGCCACACCAGTGCCGCCAGACCGGCGAACACCGCCAGGCAGAAGGCGTCGTAGAGGGCGTATCCGGGGATCGTCGAGCACTGCTCGCCGTACTCCAGGCACATCGAGCCGCGCTCACCGGAGAGCACGACGATCCAGGACAGAATGACGATCGGCAGGAGCGAGACCAGCCCGGCGACGGCCCAGCCGGTGATGAACCGGTCCATCTGCTGCGAGGTGGGCGTCACCTGCTGCTCCGTTGTGGCGTTCATGACCCCATCCCACCGCGCCGGCCGGTCCCCGCAGATCGGCGCGGGTACTCATTCCCCCTGGGTACGCATGCTCAACGCCCGCTCCACGACCGCCTCCAGCTGTTCGTGGTGCGCGCCCTTCCAGTACGCGCGGCCGCACTCCGTGCACTGGGCGAAGACGTCGTAGGAGCGCTGCGTGCCGTGCTTGAGCTGGTCGGCCACCTCGGCCTTCGTGGCCTGTCTGAGCAGGCCGTTGCAGGCGGTGCAGCGGGTCCAGGGGCGCAGGTCGGGGGCGAAGCGGTCGAGGACGTCGTGCAGCTGGTCGTCGGGGCGGGTGCTGTAGACGAAGGCGCCGGCCCACAGCTCGCGGCGGCGCAGCAGCCCCCGGTCGCGGCTGAGCATGACGCGCTTCTCGGCCGCCGAGCGGGTGGCGAGGGCCGCGTCGCCGATGTCCGTCGACTCGTACGCCGTGTCCACGCCGAGCAGGCGCAGGCGGCGGGCGAGCGTGCCGAGGTGGACGTCGAGGAGGAACCGGAGGGGCGCACCGGGGATCTGCTGGGGCCGGTCGACGGGGCGTACGTGCACCGTCTCGCCGGCCTTCGGGATGTGCGCGGCCGGCACCGCGCGGCCGTCCACGACCAGCGCGCCGACCTCGGTCAGCGGGACGCCGAGGGACTCGATGACATGGCCGAGCGTCGAGACGCCGTCCGTGGCCAGGGGCGTGGCTCCGGCGCGCCGGGCGTGCGGCACGAACAGGTGCAGTGCGGGGGCGACTTCGACGCGGATCTCGGGTCCGTTCACCCCGTCAGCATCGCATGGGACGGCGCCCGGGCCTCAGCGGTTTTCGCCGGGGAGGCCGTGCTCCATGACGTCCAGGGCGCGGTCGACCAGGGCCGTGAAGTCGTCCCGGTGGTCGTTCTCCGCCCAGTACATGGAGGTCTCCATCAGGCCGCCGATCAGGGACATGGCGTAGACGCGGACCTCCAGGCCGTCGGGGTCGCGGCCGGTGCGCTCGCCGATGGCCTCACAGAGCATGCGGCCGCTGGTCGACATGCTCTCCATCATCCGCGAACGCACCGCGGGGACCTGGACCATGAGGTGGGTGCGCAGCCGGGACACCTCGAGGTCTTCGGCCACGGCGAGCTCGACGGCCCGGTGCAGGACGTACCGGATGGTCTCGGACCAGGGTTCGTCGGCGGGCCGTGCCTTGATCTCCTCCAGGATCACCGGGTCGTACTCGTCCGTGAGGACGATGTCCTCCTTGGTCGGGAAGTACCGGAAGACGGTCGACGGCGACACCTCGGCCCGTTCGGCGATCTGGTCGATCGTCGTGGCGTCGTAGCCCTGCTCCTGGACCAGGGCGTACGTCGCCGCGCGGATCGCCTCCCTGGTCTTGATCTTCTTGCGTTCGCGCAGCCCCGGCTGCGGTCGGTCGGCGGAGGGGAGGGGGGAACGTGCGGCCGTCATGCCGGTCATTGTCCGGCATCCGTGACGGGGGCCGCCACGGCCGGGGTCTCCCTCCGCCCGGTGCGCCGTACGACGGGGGTGTTCGGCAGCAGCAGCGCCGCGAGCAGGGCCGCCACGAGGGAGGCGAGCCCGCACACCAGCAGCACCACCGTCATCCCGTGGACGTACGCGCTGTCCGCGGAGGCCGCCAGGCGGGCCGAGCCCGTGTGCGCGGCCACCGCATGCGCGGCGACCACGGACTCCCCGGCGGTGTGCGCGGCCTGTCCCGGCAGCCCGGTCACGTCGAGCCGGTCCCGGAAGGCGCTCGCGAGGAGGCTGCCGAGCAGGGCGATGCCGACGGCGCCGCCGACCTGGCGGAACGTCATGAGCAGCCCGGAGCCGCTGCCGGCCCGGTCGGCGGGCAGCGTGCCGAGCGCGCCGTCCATCGCCGGGACGACCGCGAAGCCGAAGCCGAGGCCGGTGATCGACAGCCACAGGGCGGTGAAGCCGTAGCCGTCGTGCACGGTCGTACGGCTGCCCAGCAGGGCGGCGAAGGCGAGCACGACCAGGCCCGCGGTGACCACCGCGCGCGCCCCGAACCGGGCGACGACCGGCTGGGCGCCCTTCGCGGCGACCATCAGCCCGGCCATCATCGGCAGCAGCCGCAGACCGGTGGCGAAGGCGTCGTGGCCGAGGACCGCCTGGAGGTAGGTCGGCACGGTGAACATCAGCCCCGACAGCACGAACATCACCAGGGTCGCGGCGGTGGTGTTGAGCAGGAAGCCGCGGTGGGCCAGCAGGCCCATGTCGAGCATGGGGCGGGTCATCCGGCGTTCCCGCAGGACCAGCGCGGTGAGCAGGACGGCGGCCGCCGCGAACGTCGCCAGCACCAGGCCGTCGCCCCAGCCGCGGTCCGGGGCCTCGATGATCGCGTAGATGAGGGCGCCGAGCCCGGTCGCGGTGAGCGCGGTGGAGGCGGTGTCGACCTTGGGGCTCGCCGGGTCGCGGGTCTCGGGCAGCAGGAACGCGCAGGCCGCGATGCCGAGGGCGGCCATCGGGACGTTGATCAGGAAGACCGAGCCCCACCAGAAGTGGCCCAGCAGCCAGCCGCCGACGAGGGGGCCGAGCGGCATGCCGAGCGCCGAGGCGGCGGAGATCATGCCGACGGCCTTGCCGCGCTCGTCCGGGCCGAACAGCGCGGGCAGCACGGACAGCGACAGCGGCATGATCAGCGCGGCGCCGATGCCGAGGACGGCGCGCGCGGCGATCACGGTGTTCACCTCGCCGGCCAGGGAGCCGAGCACCGAGCCCGCCAGGAAGACGGCGAGCCCGGCGATGAGCATCCGGCGCCGGCCGAACCGGTCGCCGAGCAGGCCCGCAGGGAGCATCAGCGCGGCGAACACGACGATGTACGCGTCCGCCATCCACTGCTGCTGCCCGGTCGTGGCGTGGAGCTGTGCGGCCATGGTGGGCAGGGCCACGTTGAGGATCGTCGAGTCGAAGGCGAGCACCAGCATGCTCGCGACCAGGGCCCCGAGGGCCCACCAGCGGCGGGGGTCGCGCCGCGTCCCGCCGCCGGCGTGAGTGACAGTAGCCATGAAATGAGAGTAGCTCTCAAAATACTGAGACTGTCAATGGGTAGCTGGTCTCAGAAGTTTTCGGGCATACGAAAGCGGCCACGACTGAGGAGCCGTGGCCGCAGGGGGAGGGGAGGGGTGGGTGTCGGGTTTATGCGTGCTGGTAGGCCACCAGTGAGATGCCGACGTAGTGGACGACGAACGCCGCGAGGGTGAAGGAGTGGAAGACCTCGTGGAAGCCGAACCAGCGCGGTGACGGGTTCGGGCGCTTGATGCCGTAGATCACGCCGCCGGCGCTGTAGAGCAGGCCGCCGACGATGACCAGGACCAGGACCGCGACGCCGCCGGTGCGCAGGAAGTCGGGCAGGAAGAACACGGCTGCCCAGCCCATCGCGATGTAGCAGGGCGTGTAGAGCCAGCGCGGGGCGCCCACCCAGAAGACCCGGAAGACGATGCCGGCCGCGGCGGCGGCCCAGATGCTCCACAGCAGCCACCGGCCCTTGGTTCCGGGCAGGAGCAGCAGGGTCAGCGGGGTGTAGGTGCCCGCGATGATCAGAAAGATGTTGGCGTGGTCCAGGCGGCGCAGGACGCCGTCCATCCGGGGGCTCCAGTTGCCCCGGTGGTACAGCGCGCTGACGCCGAAGAGCAGGCAGGCGGTCAGGACGTAGATACCGCAGGCGATGCGGCCTCTGGTGGAGTCGGCGAGGGCGGTGAGCACGAGGCCCGCTATGAGCACGGCCGGGAACATGCCGAGGTGCAGCCAGCCGCGGAGCTTGGGCTTGACCTGTTGCGGCAGCGAGAGCGCGGGACCGCGGCCGTGGGCCGGCGTGTCCGTGGGCGCGTCGGGGACGGACGCAGTCATGCGGGGCATGGTACCTACGCCACCGTAAGTCGGGTGTCAGGGCGGGTCTTGGTCGATCGAACGCAAAAAGACCTTCAGGTGACGCAAACCTGGACGTAAAGGGAACGCAAACCGCCCTGGAAACCGTGGTCTTCCTCACTCCGCTCACCTGTGAGGTCCCCTGGACATATGCGCACTCACGACGGATGATCAAATGAGTGCGGTCGGCACCGGATGAGCATCACGAAGCATCCGGGTCGCAGCCCCCACGGGGCCACAAGGACAAAATCCCTCACTTAGGAGCAACCGTGGCGCGCGACAACTCGGCTTCCAGTGTTCCCACCACCCACCAGGAACTGATCTCCTGGGTCAACGAGATCGCCGAACTGACGCAGCCGGACAGCGTGGTCTGGTGCGACGGCTCCGAGGCGGAGTACGAGCGGCTCTGCGAGGAGCTCGTGGCCAAGGGCACCTTCAAGAAGCTCGACCCGATCAAGCGCCCGAACTCCTACTACGCGGCCTCCGACCCGACCGACGTCGCGCGCGTGGAGGACCGCACCTTCATCTGCTCCGAGAAGGAGGAGGACGCGGGCCCGACCAACCACTGGAAGGCCCCCGCCGAGATGCGGGAGATCTTCAGCGGCGAGAAAGGCCTGTTCCGGGGCTCCATGCGGGGCCGCACCATGTACGTCGTCCCGTTCTGCATGGGCCCGCTCGGCTCCCCGCTGTCCGCGATCGGCGTGGAGATCACCGACTCCGCCTACGTCGCCGTCTCCATGCGCACGATGACGCGCATGGGCCAGGCCGTCCTGGACGAGCTGGGCGACGACGGCTTCTTCGTGAAGGCCGTCCACTCCCTCGGCGCCCCGCTGGAGGAGGGCCAGGAGGACGTTCCGTGGCCGTGCAACTCCACCAAGTACATCTCGCACTTCCCCGAGGACCGCGAGATCTGGTCCTACGGCTCCGGCTACGGCGGCAACGCCCTGCTCGGCAAGAAGTGCTACGCGCTGCGTATCGCCTCCGTCATGGCGCGTGACGAGGGCTGGCTGGCCGAGCACATGCTGATCCTCAAGCTCACCCCGCCGCAGGGTGAGTCCAAGTACGTCGCCGCCGCCTTCCCGAGCGCCTGCGGCAAGACCAACCTCGCCATGCTGGAGCCGACGGTCTCCGGCTGGACCGTGGAGACCATCGGCGACGACATCGCCTGGATGCGCTTCGGCGAGGACGGCCGCCTGTACGCGATCAACCCCGAGGCCGGCTTCTTCGGCGTCGCGCCCGGCACGGGTGAGCACACCAACGCCAACGCCATGAAGACCCTGTGGGGCAACTCGGTCTTCACCAACGTCGCCCTCACCGACGACGGCGACGTGTGGTGGGAGGGCATGACCGAGGAGACCCCGGCCCACCTGACGGACTGGAAGGGCCGCGACTGGACCCCGGACTCCGCCGAGCCGGCCGCGCACCCCAACGCCCGCTTCACCACCCCCGCCTCCCAGTGCCCGATCATCGCGCCGGAGTGGGAGGACCCCAAGGGCGTGCCGATCTCGGCGATCCTCTTCGGCGGCCGCCGCGCCTCCGCGGTGCCGCTGGTGACGGAGTCCTTCGACTGGAACCACGGTGTCTTCCTCGGCGCCAACGTGGCCTCCGAGAAGACCGCCGCCGCCGAGGGCAAGGTCGGCGAGCTGCGCCGCGACCCGTTCGCGATGCTCCCGTTCTGCGGCTACAACATGGGCGACTACATGGCCCACTGGATCGACGTGGCCAAGGACAAGGACCAGTCCAAGCTGCCGAAGATCTACTACGTCAACTGGTTCCGCAAGAACGACGAGGGCAAGTTCGTCTGGCCCGGCTTCGGTGAGAACTCCCGGGTCCTGAAGTGGATCGTGGAGCGCCTGGACGGCAAGGCCGAGGGCGTCGAGACCCCGATCGGCATCCTGCCGGCCAAGGACGCCCTGGACACAGGCGGCCTCGAACTCTCCGAGTCCGACCTCGACTTCCTGCTGACGGTCGACAAGGAGGTCTGGCGCGAGGAGGCGGCGCTCGTCCCCGAGCACCTCAACACCTTCGGCGACCACACCCCGAAGGAGCTGTGGGACCAGTACCACGCGCTGGTGGAGCGCCTGGGCTGAACCGCCCGTCGAAGACTCCACGGCCGGTCCGGATGCCCTGACCAGCGATCGTCACGACCGGCCGTGGTGACCACCCAACGGGGCCCCGCACAAAGGCGTGCGGGGCCCCGCCCTGGTTCTCGCCTCAGTTGTTGCGCTCCTCCAGATACCGCGTGTGCGACTCCTGACGTCGTGCCTCCCGGTCCCTGAGCGCCGAGGCCAGATGTCCGGCCTCCTCGCGGAGCAGCGCGAGCTGGCGGTCCAGGTGTGCTTCCGGCGACTCGGTGCCCGGGGTCAGCCGGGTCCA
This sequence comes from Streptomyces sp. NPDC001093, assembly GCF_040298985.1. Taxonomy (NCBI): domain Bacteria; kingdom Bacillati; phylum Actinomycetota; class Actinomycetes; order Kitasatosporales; family Streptomycetaceae; genus Streptomyces; species Streptomyces sp. NPDC001093. The sequence goes on from NZ_JBEPBF010000118.1 coordinate 29,796, forward strand.
CCAGCGGGTGCGGACGTAGGCGTCGACGGCCTCAGGGACGTCCTGCCGTACCGCGCGGGACACCGTGTGCATGCCCTCGAGGCGACGACCGGGCGGCGGTGGGTGGTGTCGGTGATGAGCCGCTGCACGGCGTCGGTGCGCAGGTCCTCGGTGACCTTGCGGACGTCCTCGCGGGTGCGCGCGCCGCTGGAGGCCAGTGAGGAGAGCGGGTAGTCGGCGGTGACGACGCCGTCGCGGGGGCGGATCACGGTGAGGCCCGGGATGCCCTTGAGCACCGACTCGTAGTTGAGCAGGGCGTCGACGCTGCCGCGCCGCTTGTAGGCGGTGGCCAGCCAGCCCGAGGAGCCCGAGGTCAGCTTCTGGCCCTTGAAGAACTCCTTCAGCCTCGGCGTGGCCTTGGCGACGTCGGCGTCGGTGAGTGCGGACTGGGCGCCGGAGAGCGCCGAGGCGACCGAGATCAGCGTGGAGAAACCGGAGTTGGAGCGGGCCGGGTCGGTCATGCCGTAGGTCAGCTTCCCGTCCTGTACGGCTGCTCGATCTGCCCCCAGGTCACCTGCTCGGGCTGCCAGCCGAGCGCCCTGACGGTGGCCGGCTTGACGCCGATGGCGACCGGGCTGGACATCACCGGGGTCTCGGACACCACCTTCCTCGCCGCGTCGGGCCGCAGCCGCAGATAGTCGTCCGAGGACAGCCACAGCGCCTCGTAACGGCCGTCGGCCTGGCCCCTGGCGAGCAGGTCGACGGCGTCCAGGGTGCCCATGCAGGTGGGCCGGACGGTGACGCCGGTGTCCTTGCGGACCCGGTCGAGGACGGCGGTCATGTCGCTGAGCTCGCTGGAGGCGAGCACACGCAGGGTGCCGGGCTTCGGCGCGGCGGGGTCGTCCTTCTGGTGGTCCTCGGACGTGCAGCCGCCGAGCAGGGCCGCTGTCACGGCCGTCGCGGCGAGCAGGGCGAGTGCGGAACGTCGTCGTCTCATGCCGGCGGGCCCTCCAGTGCGCCCTGGGACCTGCTGCGCGGCGCTGTGCGGTTCGTCGGTCAGCGAGGCGACCGTCGAGGCCCGAGGGTGCGGTAGATGTGCTGGAACGCGCTGCGCAGCGTCTCCGCGCCGACGGCCGGGTCGGCGGCGATCCGCTGTATCTCCTCACCCTGCGAGGAGAGCATCTCGGCGTTGCCCCGGACGAGTCCCTCGGTCGTCCCGCGCAGGGCGTCGACCTGCTCGATCACCTTCTTCTGCGTGTCCCGCGCGGAGGCCAGGATCACCGAGATGCGCAGGGCGGACACGGTGGTCGTGGCGGCCCGGTCGACGCCCTTGATCAGCTCGTTGTGCTTCTGCCGGACGGGGAAGAGCACGTCGGCGCGGAGGGCGTCGGCCTGCCGGGGGTCGCCGACCCGGGCGATGTGCTCGCGATGTAGAGGGTGCCGGTCAACTCCCCGTGCGCCTTGGCCCCCTTGAGCTGCTGCCAGGTCCGGTCGTGCCGGGCGGCGTCCAGGTAGGCGGCCATCCTGAGCGTGCCGCGGTTCTTGCCGTCGAGTACGGCCAGCCCGTTCGCCGCGAGTACGTCGGCGGCACTCCGGTGGGCCACGACGACCAGCGGCGAGTAGAACGGCCGGGGCTGGGGTTCCTGCGCGTGGAACTTCGCGGCCGGCGCGTCGGCCGGCGCCCGGCTCCCCGGAAGGGCGAAGTCGTACCCCTTGAGGTCCAGCGCTTCCATGGCCCAGGACCCGGAGGCCTCGGTCTGCACGGTGTAGCCCTTGGCGGCGAGGGCCTTCACCACGTCGGGATCCGCGAAGAAGTCCGCCTTCTCCGACCCGATCACGCCACGCACGGTCTTCGTTGCCGTGCCCTTGTCCTCCCCGTGCCGGCCCGCGACGACGGCGGCCACCACGCCACCGATCAGCAGCACGGCGAGGACGATTCCAGCGATACGTCTCACGCCGGGGAGCGTGCTGCCGGAAGCCCAAGTTCCTGGGCGCCGGGGATGAACAGCCGGTGACGGACCGGACCCGGCACTGCAACGCGCCCGAAGGGGCGCGGGGAACCGCGCGGCCGGCCAGTGCGGACAGGAAGCCGTAGGACGACACCAGCCACCACGGCGAAGCGCACCCCGCCACAGCGGGCGCGGTGTATGGCGCCCGGTCCGCGCGTCGCTGCGGGTGCACGCGGACCGGGGCCGATCGTGGGACCCCGGTGGTCAGGCGGTGATGCTCAGTTCCTTCGGCTCCGACAACGCGGCGGCGTGCGCATCCATCCGCTCGGCCGCGAGGATGGCCGCCGCGGTGTCGGCACGCGAGGCGGCGACCACGAGCGCACGGCCGGCGAGGGCGTGCGCCCGCCGGTGCAGCGCCGCGGGAGATCGGAA
>NZ_JBEPBF010000119.1:0-31911 GCF_040298985.1 Streptomyces sp. NPDC001093
GATCGTGGCGGACCTGGAGGAACGGGTCGCGGGCCTGCTCGGCACGGAGGCCGCCGCGTTCTTCCCGACCGGCACGATGGCCCAGCAGGTGGCGCGCTCCAGCTCTCCGGCGACATCACCTACTCCCTGCCGTCGCTGGACCTGCTCACCCGCGGCGGCCCCGGCAAGGCGCGCAGCGAGGCGAACGACGCGGTCGTCGCCTCGCTCACCCAGGTCTTCACCGAGTTCAAGGTCGACGCCGCCGTCACCGGCTTCACCCGCGGCCCGACGGTCACCCGCTACGAGGTCGAACTCGGCCCCGCCGTGAAGGTCGAGCGGATCACCGCGCTGACCAAGAACATCGCGTACGCCGTCGCCAGCCCGGACGTGCGGATCATCAGCCCGATCCCCGGCAAGTCCGCGGTCGGCATCGAGATCCCGAACACCGACCGGGAGATGGTCAACCTCGGCGACGTGCTGCGCCTCGCGGAGTCCGCCGAGGACGACGATCCGATGCTGGTCGCCTTCGGCAAGGACGTCGAGGGCGGGTACGTCATGCACTCGCTGGCGAAGATGCCGCACATCCTGGTCGCCGGCGCGACCGGCTCCGGCAAGTCGTCCTGCATCAACTGCCTGATCACCTCGGTCATGATGCGGGCGACCCCCGAGGACGTCCGGATGATCCTGGTCGACCCCAAGCGCGTCGAACTGACCGCCTACGAGGGCATCCCGCACCTGATCACGCCGATCATCACCAACCCCAAGCGGGCGGCCGAGGCGCTGCAGTGGGTCGTACGCGAGATGGACCTGCGCTACGACGACCTCGCGGCGTACGGCTACCGGCACATCGACGACTTCAACCAGGCCGTCCGCGACGGCAAGGTCAAGCCGCCCGAGGGCAGCGAGCGCGAGCTGCAGCCGTACCCGTACCTGCTGGTGATCGTGGACGAGCTGGCCGACCTGATGATGGTCGCCCCGCGCGACGTCGAGGACTCGATCGTGCGCATCACCCAGCTCGCGCGCGCGGCCGGCATCCATCTGGTGCTCGCCACCCAGCGCCCCTCGGTCGACGTGGTGACCGGTCTGATCAAGGCCAACGTGCCTTCCCGGCTGGCCTTCGCCACCTCCTCGCTCGCCGACTCCCGGGTCATCCTCGACCAGCCCGGCGCCGAGAAGCTGATCGGCAAGGGCGACGGTCTGTTCCTGCCGATGGGCGCGAACAAGCCGACCCGTATGCAGGGCGCGTTCGTCACCGAGGCCGAGGTCGCGGTCGTCGTGCAGCACTGCAAGGACCAGATGGCGCCGGTCTTCCGGGACGACGTCACGGTCGGCACCAAGCAGAAGAAGGAGATCGACGAGGACATCGGCGACGACCTGGACCTGCTGTGCCAGGCGGCCGAGCTGGTCGTCTCCACCCAGTTCGGGTCGACCTCCATGCTCCAGCGCAAGCTGCGCGTCGGCTTCGCCAAGGCCGGGCGGCTCATGGACCTCATGGAGTCCCGCAACATCGTGGGCCCGAGCGAGGGATCCAAGGCACGTGACGTTCTTGTGAAGCCTGAGGAGCTGGACGGCGTGCTCGCCATGATTCGCGGGGAGTCTGAGGAGTAGCACGAACGGCCGCCCGGCGGACGCCGGTCACGCCGGGCGGCGCGTCGTGATCCACCCGTTAGAGAACGGCGAGCAACCGTTTCCCTTCGTCGTACGTCCAGTTGAGCGAAAGGACAGATAGGCATCCCACCATGGGGTACCTGCCTGTCGAATCATAGGAATGTCCGGCCATTCCTATGGTGGCAAAGTCCGACCGCCCGGTTGTCCCACCCTTTCGCAACCCCCCTAGACTGAGCTTCCAGCACAGGTGGCTACACGCTCGAAAGGCGCCCCCGTGTCCATCGGCAACTCCCCTGAAGACGAGCGTCCGTTCCAAGACGAGTCCCAGGAACCCCGTGTCTCCGTGGGCCGCGCCCTGCAGCAGGCGCGGATCGCGGCCGGGCTCACCGTGGACGACGTCAGCACCGCCACTCGTGTCCGTATCGCCATCATCCATGCCATCGAGGCGGACGACTTCGCGCCCTGTGGCGGCGATGTGTACGCCCGCGGGCACATCCGCACACTGGCCAAGGCCGTCCACCTCGATCCCGCGCCCCTGATCGCCCAGTACGACGCCGAGCACGGCGGCCGTCCCGCCCCCACCCCGGCGGCGCCTCTGTTCGAGGCCGAGCGGATCCGGCCCGAGCGGCGCGGGCCGAACTGGACCGCCGCCATGGTCGCCGCGATCGTCGTGGTGATCGGCTTCGTGGGCTTCACCGCGGTCAAGGGCGGCGGATCCGGAAACGATGCGAAGTCGCAGGTCGCCCGGAGCGGTGGCACGCCCACCGCGAGCAAGTCCGCCTCCCCGACGCCGACGAAGGACAAGCCCGCCGCGCCGAGCACCGCGCCCTCCGACAGCGCCATCGCCGCCGCGCCCCAGGACAAGGTGACCGTCCAGGTCAGCGCCCCCAAAGGACGCAGCTGGATCTCGGCCAAGGACCACAACGGCCGGATGCTCTTCGACGGGCTGCTGAACAAGGGCCAGTCCAAGACCTTCCAGGACAGCTCCAAGATCGACCTGATCCTCGGCGACGCCGGCGCGATCGAGCTCTACGTCAACGGCAAGAAGATCGACGACAACTTCCAGCCGGGCCAGGTGCAGCGCCTGACCTACACCAAGGGCGACCCGGTCGCGGGATAGGCCGTTCCCGGGGCGGGACGGATGTGACGGGGTCGGCCAAGATCGGCCAACCCCGTCGACGTGGGCTGTCAGTGAGACGAAGTACTCTTGAGCCCATGCCTGAACGCCGTACCGTCGCACTCGTCACACTCGGCTGCGCCCGTAACGAGGTGGACTCGGAGGAGCTCGCAGGCCGTTTGGAGGCGGACGGCTGGCAGCTCGTCGAGGACGCCGCGGACGCCGACGTCGCCGTGGTCAACACGTGTGGCTTCGTCGAGGCCGCGAAGAAGGACTCCGTCGACGCCCTCCTCGAGGCCAACGACCTCAAGGACCATGGGAGAACCCAGGCCGTCGTGGCGGTGGGCTGCATGGCCGAGCGGTACGGCAAGGAGCTGGCCGAGGCGCTGCCCGAGGCCGACGGCGTGCTCGGCTTCGACGACTACGCGGACATCTCCGACCGCCTGCAGACCATCCTGTCCGGCGGCGTCCACGCCTCCCACACCCCGCGCGACCGCCGCAAGCTGCTCCCGATCAGCCCGGCCGAGCGGCAGGATTCGGCCGCGTCCGTCGCCCTGCCCGGGCACGGCCCCGCCGACCTCCCGGAGGGAGTCGCGCCCGTCTCCGGCCCCCGCGCGCCCCTGCGCCGCCGCCTCGACGGCTCCCCGGTCGCCTCGGTGAAGCTCGCCTCCGGCTGCGACCGGCGCTGCTCCTTCTGCGCCATCCCGTCCTTCCGGGGCTCCTTCCTCTCCCGCCGCCCCAGCGACGTGCTGAACGAGACGCGGTGGCTGGCCGAGCAGGGCGTGAAGGAGATCATGCTGGTCTCCGAGAACAACACCTCCTACGGCAAGGACCTGGGCGACATCCGCCTGCTGGAGTCCCTGCTGCCCGAGCTGGCCGAGGTCGACGGCATCGAGCGGGTGCGGGTCAGCTACCTGCAGCCTGCCGAGATGCGCCCGGGCCTGATCGACGTACTGACCTCCACCCCGAAGGTCGTCCCGTACTTCGACCTCTCCTTCCAGCACTCCGCGCCCGGCGTGCTGCGTGCCATGCGCCGCTTCGGCGACACCGACCGCTTCCTGGAACTGCTCGACACGATCCGCTCCAAGGCGCCCGAGGCCGGCGTGCGCTCCAACTTCATCGTCGGCTTCCCCGGCGAGAGCGAGGCGGACCTGGCCGAGCTGGAGCGCTTCCTCAACGGCGCCCGCCTGGACGCCATCGGTGTCTTCGGCTACTCCGACGAGGAGGGCACGGAGGCGGCGACCTACGACAACAAGCTCGACGAGGACGTCGTGGCCGAGCGCCTGGCCCGGGTGTCCCGGCTGGCCGAGGAACTCGTCTCCCAGCGCGCCGAGGAGCGCGTCGGCGACACCGTGCGCGTCCTGGTCGAGTCCGTCGACGAGGAAGAGGGCGTGTCCGGCCGTGCCGCGCACCAGGCGCCCGAGACCGACGGCCAGGTCCTGCTCACGAGCGGCGCCGGCCTGAGCGTCGGACGTATGGTCGAGGCGAAGGTGGTCGGTACGGAAGGTGTCGACCTGGTGGCCGAGCCGCTGACCGGCTCGCTCGCGTGTAGTGAGGAGGCGGGCAGATGACCGGAGTTCCGGCATCCGCCGCGGGTGGCTCCTCCGGCGCGCACGGCGCTCGGGGTTCCGCCGCCGCTGCCGACGGCGCCCGGTCCGAGGTCTCCGGTTCTGCTCCAGGTCCCGACAGCGGTGGCAAGGCCCCGCGCGGCGGGAAGATCGCGGCCGTGGCCGTCAACCAGGCGAGCGTCTGGAACGTGGCCAATCTGCTGACCATGCTCCGCCTCGTCCTGGTGCCCGGCTTCGTGGCGCTGATGCTGGCGAACGGCGGCTACGACCCGGCCTGGCGCTCGCTGGCCTGGGCGGCCTTCGCCATCGCCATGATCACCGACCTGTTCGACGGGCACCTGGCGCGCACCTACAACCTGGTCACCGACTTCGGGAAGATCGCCGACCCCATCGCCGACAAGGCGATCATGGGGGCGGCGCTGATCTGTCTGTCGGCCCTGGGTGATCTGCCGTGGTGGGTGACGGCCGTGATCCTCGGCCGGGAACTCGGCGTCACGCTGCTGCGTTTTCTGGTCATTCGCTACGGCGTGATCCCGGCCAGCCGTGGGGGCAAGCTGAAGACCCTCACCCAGGGGGTGGCGGTCGGGATGTATGTCCTGGCGCTGACGGGATGGCTGGCCACGCTGAGGTTCTGGGTGATGGCCGTGGCGGTCGTCCTCACCGTCGTCACCGGACTCGACTATGTGAGACAAGCCATTGTGCTGCGCAGGCGGGGAATCGCCGAGCGCGCGGCGGCGTTGGAGGAGAGGGAAGCGTGAGCTCACGGGCCACCGAACTGGTGCGACTACTGACCGTGAGGGGCGAGACCCTCGCTGTCGCCGAGTCGCTCACCGGTGGCCTGGTGGCGGCGGAGATCACCTCGGTCCCCGGAGCGTCCAAGGTGTTCCGGGGCTCGGTCACCGCCTACGCCACCGAGCTGAAGCACGAGCTGCTCGGCGTCGACGCCGCCCTGCTCGCGCGGCGAGGAGCGGTGGATCCGCAGGTCGCGGCCGAGATGGCAGCCGGCGTACGGAAGGCTTTGGGCGCCGACTGGGGTGTCGCGACCACCGGCGTCGCCGGCCCCGAACCACAGGACGGCAAGCCCGTCGGCACGGTCTTCGTGGCCGTCGACGGGCCGCTCACCGACCGCCCTGGTTCTGCCGGTGGCGGAAAAGTGGAGGCCCTGCGGTTGAACGGCAGCCGTGCGGAAATTCGTATGGAGAGTGTACGGAGCGTACTCGCAGTGCTCCTCGAGCAGCTTGCGGGCGAACAGACCGGTAATGAGCGGGCACAGGATACGGAACGGAACGGGGGGTTTTGATGTTTGCAGCCCTGAGTGAACACGACATCGCTCCCCGCACGGCCGCAGCGCGAGGCGGTACGGTGGGGCGAGAAGGATGCGGCTACGCGGTCCGAGGAGGGAGCCACCGATGATTCTGCTCCGTCGCCTGCTGGGTGACGTGCTGCGTCGGCAGCGCCAACGCCAGGGCCGTACTCTGCGCGAAGTCTCCTCGTCCGCCCGAGTCTCACTCGGCTATCTCTCCGAGGTGGAGCGGGGGCAGAAGGAGGCTTCCTCCGAGCTGCTCGCCGCCATCTGCGACGCGCTGGACGTACGGATGTCGGAACTCATGCGGGAAGTGAGCGACGAGCTGGCGCTCGCCGAACTGGCCCAGTCCGCCGCGGCCACCGAGCCCGTGCCCACGCCGGTCCGTCCGATGCTGGGTTCCGTCTCGGTGACCGGTGTGCCACCGGAACGGGTGACCATCAAGGCGCCCGCCGAGGCAGTGGACGTGGTCGCCGCGTAATCCTGTGCGCGGCCTGCTGATCCAAGACGAGTCAAGTCCTGGTCGGCTGCTTCAGGGAGACCTGAAGCAGCCCGCCGGGGCTTTCGTTTTTCCGGGCACGAGTGCGACCTTCATCACTTTTGCGCCGGTTTGCCGGGGTCGGTCGGTCCGGTCATGGTGGAGAGACGTGACGGCGCCGAAGTACCGGAGGAAGCCGATGTACGTCGTGAAGAGCCCGTTGGCCGACGCGGACCTGAAGACGGTGACCGAGGCGCTGCAGGGTGCCCTCGTCGACCTGGTGGACCTCTCCCTGGTCGCCAAGCAGATCCACTGGAACATCGTCGGACCCCGCTTCCGCTCGATCCATCTCCAGCTCGACGAGGTCGTCGCCTCGGCGCGCACCCACTCCGACACCGTGGCCGAGCGGGCCTCGGCCCTGGGCGTACCGCCGGACGGGCGCGCCGCCACCGTGGCCTCCGGCAGCGGCATCGGCACCACTGCGGCGGGCTGGATCAAGGACGGGGACGCGGTCGGGGCGATGGTGGACGCGCTCGGTGCAGTGATCACCCGGATGCGGGAGCGGGTGGCGGCGACGGGGGAGCCGGATCCGGTGACCCAGGACATCTTCATCGGGATCACGGCGGATCTGGAGAAGCATCACTGGATGTTCCAGGCCGAGAACGCGTGAGCGGTCCGGCCGGGGGCTGCTTCCGGGGCTGCTTCGGCGGGGGCACCGGACTCGGCTTCGTGCACCGGTGAGCCCGAGGTGCGCCTTCCGCGCGGTACGGGCGGCGGTCTAGCGTCCCGCAGGAGGTGGTGGCGGCCATGGTGGGACGGATAGCGCGCTGGGCGGTCGGGCTGGGGCTCGGAGCCGTGTGGTGGTGGGCCGTGCTGAGGATCACCCTGGGACAGGGCGCGGGCGTGCTGGAAGGTGCCGTCGCGGCCGGCGGATGGGGGCTGAGCCTGCTGCCCGTGCACTGCGTCCCCAAGGGGCAGGCCGTGGGTGCCGTGCCGAAGGGGCACTGGATGGCGGCCTGGCGGACGGGGGCCGCTACCAGGGCATCGCCACGCCCCCGTTCGGGCGAAGTATCTGACCTGTAGTGAACGCCGAGGCGTCCGACGCCAGGTACAACACCGCGTGCGCGACGTCGTCCGGCTCACCGACCCGGCCCAGCGGCGCCATCCGGGCCATCACGCCCTCGGTGTGCGCCTGCGCCTCGCGGTCGTGGCGGTCGGTCATCGGGGTGCGGATCCAGCCCGGCGCGATCGCGTTGACCCGGATGCCGTGCCGGCCGACCTCGGCGGCCAGCGTCTTGGTCAGCTGGACCACGGCCGCCTTCGCCGCGCCGTAGCAGAGCAGCCCGGGCCCGCCGGTGTCGACCGCGCCGGAGGCCATGGTGACGATGCTGCCCCGCGTGTCATGGGCCAGCATCGAGCGGGCCGCCTCCTGGCAGGCGTACAGCACGCCCTTGAAGTTGACGTTCAGCACCCGGTCGAGATCCTCGTCGCGGGTCTCCAGTACGGCACTGCTGTGCATGATCCCGGCGATCGCCGCCATCACGTCCAGGCGCTCGCAGGACTGGACGGCCTCGGCGAGCCGGGGCCGGTCGGTGACGTCCAGGACGTGGGTGCGGGCCGTGCCGCCGCGTTTCTCGATCAGCTCCGCCGTGCCCTGCAGGCCGTCCGCGTCCCGGTCGGCGCAGTGCACCGCCGCCCCCGCCTCGGCGAGCAGCACGGCCGAGGCCCGGCCGATACCGCCGGCGGCTCCGGTGACGAATGCGGTGCGTCCGGTGAGGTCGTACGCCGTGAGGGGCATGGAGCGACGGTACGAGCACTTCTGACGGGTCGTCAATTCTCGTGCGGGGACTGGCTCGGTGTGCGCCCATCGGCTCGGGGCCGCGGGTGTGTCCGGGGTGCGGGTCGGCTGGCGCCGGGGCGTCGCACGGGGGCGGCGACCGGGGCGCGGGGCGGCTCGGATTTCGGTTGCTTTGACGTCGTCGGCTCTGGCGTTGCCGGCTCGGGTATCGGCGGGCTCGGGATACCCGGGGCGTCGGCGGCCGGGTGCGCCGGACCGGGTGTGGCAGGGGGCGTGGGTGCGGGGCGGGGCGTCAGGTGGTGCGGCGGGGCCGGCGGTCTCGCCGGTGTTGCGGTGAGCCGGCAGCCGGGGCGGGGCCCGGCTGGCAGGTGGGGCACCAGTAGGTGGGGCGTTCCCGGGAGCCGTCGCCCTGGTCGGCCACGCGGACCGGGGTGTGGCAGCGCAGGCAGGGGCGGGGTGCGCGGCCGTAGACGAACAGGTCGTGCCGGTGCAGGCCCGTGGTCTGGCGGACCGGGCGGTCGCGGTTCGCCTCCAGGAGTCTCTTGGCGAGCGCGGGCAGCTTCCCGGCGCGCTCCGCGGGCAGCGCGCCGACCGGCAGCCACGGGGTGACGCCCAGCAGGAAGCACAGCTCGCTCTTGTAGATGTTGCCGATGCCGGCGAGGTTGCGCTGGTCGAGCAGGGCCTCGCCGAGCGGGCGGGCGGGATCGGCGAGGAGGTTGGCGAGGACGCGCTCGGGGTCCCAGTCCGGGCCGAGCAGGTCGGGACCCAGATGGCCGACGACCCGCTCCTCCTCGCTCGTGCGCAGCAGTTCCAGGACCTGGAGCCGGTAGCCCACGGCCGTGCGGTCGGCGGTGCCGAGGATCGCCCTGATCTGGTGTGCCGGGCCGCCCCGCCAGCGCTCGCCGGTGCCGTACACCTTCCAGGTGCCCTCCATCCGCAGGTGCGTGTGGAGGCTCAGGCCGCCCTCGAACCGGGTGAGCAGGTGTTTGCCGCGCGGGATCGTGCTGAGCACCGTACGGCCGGTGAGGTCGACCGTCGCGTACTTCGGCACCCGGAAGTCGCTGCGGGTCAGGGCCTTGCCCGCGAGGGCCTCGTGCAGCCGTCTCGCGGCCTGCCAGACCGTGTCACCTTCGGGCATGGGTCAAGGGTGCCACGGGCAGCGCCGCAAGCGGTGCGGGACCCTGTCGATGTGCGGCTCCGCCGCGCGGGCCTGACCAGCGACGATGGCGCCGTGGACGCACGACGGCACATCGCGGCACCGGCAAACGTCGCGGCACCTGGCGGAGCGTCATGCTCTCAGCCGCAGGCCGCGCGGCGTGGCCACGAAGCCCGCCGCTTCGAAGAGGGTGCCTATGGGCGAGGTCAGGGCCTGGGCGCCGTTGATCCGCTCGACCGTGACCGTGCCGAGGGAACCCGCGCGGGCCGCCGCGGCCAGGGACTGCGCGGCCGTACGGAGACGGGGGTCGTCCGGGTCCGTGGTGTCCGGGCCGGAGGGCCAGGCCAGCAGGGTCTTGCCGCCGCGCTCCATGTACAGCGTCAGCTCGCCCTCCACCAGGACGACCAGCGAGCCCGCCTTGCGGCCCGGCTTGTGCCCGGCACCGGTCGGCGGCTCGGGCCAGGACAGGGCCGCGCCGTACGCGTTGGCGGGATCGGCCGCGGCGAGGACCACGGCACGCGGGTCGGGTGAGGCCGTGCTCGTACGACCGCTGCCGTACCCCCGGTCCACCGGCGAGCCGTAGCCGCCGGATCCGCCTCCTCGGGGACCGCCGTAGCCGGGGGAGGCGAAGGGGTCGGCGAGGTCGCGGGGCGAGACGTAGTCGCCGGGGGCGGGCCGGGGGTCCGCGGGCGGCCAGGTGAAGTCGCCGTCGAGGCCGGGGTGGGCGAAGCCGCCGTCCGACCCGTCGAAGGCGCCGGTAGGGGGGTGTTCGTGGGGCGCGCCGTCGCTTCCGCCGAAGTCGTCCGGGAACGCCGGTACGGCAAAGCCGCTGGAGGGAGCCGCGAAGCCGCCCCGGGGGTCTGTGGTGGTCAGGCTCTCGCCGCGCTCGCGGGCGTTGGACACCGCGCGGAGCCGGTCCACGGCGCCGTCCATGGCGAACTGGGCCGCGCCCAGTCCCTCGACCACATAGCCGCGCCGCGCCTGGCCGCTCTCCTCGAACGCGGACAGCACGCGGTACACCGCCGAGAAGCCGCCCTCGATCCCCTCCGCGGCGACCGCCCCGCGGGTGACCACGCCGTGCCGGTCCATCAGGGTGCGGGCCAGCGCGTGCGCGCGCACGGTGGGGTCCGGCTCGGCCGCGGGGAGCAGGGACCAGCGGCCGGCGACCGTCGGCGGGCCCGTACGGGAGGCGGTGCGTGCGGCGGCCGTCAGGGAGCCGTAACGCCCGCGCGGGACGGCACGCTTGGCGCGGTGGGCGGTCGAGCCGGCTGTACGGCCCGAGCCCAGCAGGGAGCGCATCGGCGCGAGGGTGTCGTTGGTGAGCCGGCCCGACCAGGCCAGATCCCAGAGGGCGTCGGCCAGTTGGGGGTCGGTGGCGTCGGGGTGGGTGGTGGCGCGGACCTGGTCGGCGATCTGGCGGAAGAACAGGCCGTAGCCGCCGGAGAGCGCGTCCAGGACGGACTGGTGGAGCGCGGTCAGCTCCAGGGGGTGGGGCGGCGGGAGCAGCAGGGGTGCCGCGTCCGCCAGATAGAGGGCGACCCAGCCGTCCTTGCCGGGCAGGGCGCCCGCGCCGGCCCAGACCACCTCTCCGGCGGAGGTCAGCTCGTCGAGCATCGAGGGCGTGTAGTTCGCCACCCGCGAGGGCAGCACCAGCTTCTCCAGGGCGGAGGCGGGCACGGAGGCGCCCTGCAACTGCTCGATGGCGCGCACCAGCCCGTCGATGCCACGCAGACCATGCCCCTTGCCGATGTGCTGCCACTGCGGCAGGAACTGGGCGAGCGCCGCCGGGGGCACGGGCTCCAGCTCATGGCGCAGGGCCGCCAGGGAGCGGCGGCGCAGCCGGCGCAGTACGGCCGCGTCGCACCACTCCTGGCCGATGCCCGCCGGGTGGAACTCGCCCTGTACGACCCGGCCGTTCGCGGCGAGCCGCTGCAGGGCGCCCTCGGTGACCGCCACACCCAGGCCGAAGCGCGCCGCCGCCGTGGCCGACGTGAACGGGCCGTGCGTGCGGGCGTACCGGGCGAGGAGATCGCCCAGCGGGTCCTTGACCGGCTCGGTGAAGGCCTCGGGCACGCCGACCGGCAGTGCCGTGCCGAGCGCGTCGCGCAGCCGGCCCGCGTCCTCGACCGCCGCCCAGTGGTCGGCGCCGGCGATACGGACCTTGATGGCCCGGCGGGCGCCGGCCAGCTCGCGCGCCCACTGCGGATCCGCGCCCCGAGCCACCAGTTCGGCATCGGTGAGCGGGCCGAGCAGCCGCAGCACATCGGCCACGCCCTCCACGTCCTTCACCCGCCGGTCCTCGGTGAGCCACTGCAGCTCGCGCTCCAGCTCGGTCAGCACCTCGGCGTCGAGCAGTTCGCGCAGCTCCGCCTGGCCCAGCAGCTCGGCCAGCAGCCGGGAGTCCAGGGACAGCGCGGCGGCGCGACGCTCGGCGAGCGGGGAGTCACCCTCGTACAGGAACTGCGCGACGTACCCGAACAGCAGGGAGCGGGCGAACGGGGACGGCTCCGGGGTGGTGACCTCGACCAGGCGGACCTTTCGGGACTCGATGTCGCCCATCAGCTCGACGAGCCCGGGGACGTCGAAGACGTCCTGGAGGCACTCGCGGACGGCCTCCAGGACGATCGGGAACGAGCCGAACTCGCTGGCGACCTGGAGCAGTTGGGCCGCACGCTGGCGCTGCTGCCACAGCGGGGTGCGCTTGCCGGGGTTGCGGCGCGGCAGCAGCAGCGCGCGGGCCGCGCACTCGCGGAACCGGGAGGCGAACAGGGCGGACCCGCCGACCTGGTCGGTGACGACCTGGTCGACCTCGCCCTTGTCGAAGGCGACGTCCGCCGCGCCGACGGGCGCCTGCTCGCTGTCGTACTCCGTGCCGGCCTTCATCGGTGCCTGGTCGAGCAGGTCCAGGCCCATCAGGTCGGCGTCGGGCAGGCGCAGCACGATGCCGTCGTCGGCGTGCATGACCTGCGCGTCCATGCCGTACCGCTCGGACAGGCGGGCGCCGAGCGCGAGGGCCCAGGGGGCGTGCACCTGGGCGCCGAAGGGGGAGTGGACGACGACCCGCCAGTCGCCGAGCTCGTCGCGGAACCGCTCCACGACGATCGTGCGGTCGTCCGGGACATGGCCGCAGGCCTCGCGCTGCTCGTCCAGGTACGACAGCACGTTGTCCGCCGCCCAGGCGTCGAGGCCCGCCGCCAGCAGCCGCAGCCGGGCGTCGTCCCTGGGCAGCGCGCCGACCTCGCGCAGGAACGCACCCACCGCGCGGCCCAGTTCGAGCGGGCGGCCCAGCTGGTCGCCCTTCCAGAAGGGAAGCCGGCCGGGCACGCCTGGCGCGGGGGAGACCAGGACCCGGTCGCGGGTGATGTCCTCGATGCGCCAGGAACTCGTGCCCAGCGTGAAGACGTCCCCGACCCGGGACTCGTAGACCATCTCCTCGTCCAGCTCGCCGACCCGGCCGCCGCCCTTCTTGGGGTCGGCACCGGCGAGGAAGACCCCGAAGAGGCCGCGGTCGGGGATCGTGCCGCCGGAGGTGACCGCGAGGCGCTGGGCACCCGGGCGGCCGGTGATCTCGCCGGTCACGCGGTCCCAGACCACGCGCGGGCGCAGCTCCGCGAACGCGTCGGACGGATAGCGGCCCGCGAGCATGTCGAGGACCGCCGTGAACGCCGACTCGGGCAGCGACGCGAAGGGTGCGGCACGGCGGACCATGGCGAGCAGGTCGTCGAACTGCCAGGTGTCCAGCGCCGTCATCGCGACCAGCTGCTGCGCGAGCACGTCGAGCGGGTTCGCGGGCACCCTCAGGGACTCGATCGAGCCCGAGCGCATCCGCTCCGTGACCACGGCCGCCTGGACGAGGTCGCCGCGGTACTTGGGGAAGACGACACCGGTGGAGACGGCCCCCACCTGGTGCCCCGCGCGGCCGACGCGCTGCAGCCCGGAGGCGACCGAGGGCGGGGACTCGACCTGCACGACCAGGTCGACGGCGCCCATGTCGATGCCCAGCTCCAGGCTGGACGTGGCGACCACGGCGGGCAGCCGGCCGGCCTTCAGGTCCTCCTCCACCAGGGCGCGCTGCTCCTTGGAGACCGAGCCGTGGTGCGCGCGGGCGATCACCGGGGGCGCGCCCTGGGCCGCGCCCGAGCCGCCCATCAGCTGGGCCGGGGCGTGGTGCTCGTCCAGCGTTTCGCCGGTCGCTCGCTCGTAGGCGATCTCGTTGAGCCGGTTGCACAGCCGCTCGGCGAGGCGCCGGGAGTTGGCGAACACGATGGTGGAGCGGTGGGACTGGACCAGGTCGGCGATCCGCTCCTCCACATGCGGCCAGATCGACGGCCGCTCCGCGCCCTCGGCTGCGTCCGCCGCCGGGGAGCCGCCCAGCTCGCCCATGTCCTCGACCGGGACCACCACCGACAGGTCGAACTCCTTGCCGGACTCCGGCTGGACGATCTCCACCTTGCGGCGCGGCGAGAGATACCGGGCCACCTCGTCCACCGGGCGGACGGTGGCCGAGAGGCCGATCCGCCGGGCCGGCTTCGGCAGCAGCTCGTCCAGCCGCTCCAGGGAGAGCGCGAGATGGGCGCCGCGCTTGGTGCCCGCGACCGCGTGCACCTCGTCCAGGATCACCGTCTCCACGCCCGTGAGCGCATCGCGCGTGGCCGAGGTCAGCATCAGGAACAGCGACTCGGGGGTGGTGATCAGGATGTCCGGCGGGCGGGTGGACAGGGCGCGCCGCTCGGCGGCGGGGGTGTCGCCGGAGCGGATACCGACCCTGACCTCGGGCTCGGGAAGGCCGAGGCGCACGGACTCCTGGCGGATGCCGGTCAGCGGGCTGCGGAGGTTGCGCTCGACGTCGACCGCGAGGGCCTTCAGCGGGGAGACGTAGAGCACCCGGCAGCGTTTCCTCGGGTCGGCCGGGGGCGGGGCCGAGGCCAGCTGGTCCAGGGCGGCGAGGAACGCGGCCAGCGTCTTGCCCGAGCCGGTCGGGGCCACCACCAGCACGTCCGAGCCGGCACCGATGGCCTGCCACGCGCCGGCCTGGGCGGCCGTGGGCGCGGAGAACGCCCCCGTGAACCAGCCGCGGGTCGCGGGGGAGAAGCCGTCGAGGGCTCGGTGTGCGGAGCTGACCATGCGTCCATCCTGCACCCGGCCACTGACAATCGCGCTGACCTGGGCAAACGAACGCCGTGCCGCGGGGAGCGGGCGGGAGCCGGGGTGGGGGAGCGAGGTGGTGACGACTGCGGGTGGTGGGGAGGGGGGTGAGCGGTGGCGGCTGCGGTGGTGGTGCGGGGAGGGAGCGGCGGCGGCTGCGGGTCGTCGGGCGGGGTGCCGGCAGAGGCGGCTGCGGGTCGTGTGGCGGCGAGCGGGCCGGAGGTCGGGCGCGGGTCGAGGTCGGGCGCGGGTCGGGGTCGGGCGTGGGTCGAGGCCCGGCGCGGGCGACGAGGAGAATGGGCGTATGGCGGGTGCGGCTCGGCGGGGCGAGGAACGGACGGGCGAGGAGACGGGTGGGCGTCGGCCGGTGGAGCGTGCGCGGCACTGGCGGTACGACGACCTGCCCGGCGTGGATCTGCTGCGGGCCCGGTACATCCACAAGACCTTCGTCCGGCACACCCACGAGCACTTCGTGATCGCGGCGATAGCCGACGGCGTCGAGGTCTTCCACCACCGTGGCTCCGACGTGTCCGCGGGCGCGGGAGCCCTCGCTCTGGTCAACCCGGACACCGCGCACACCGGCCGCGCCGGCGTCCCCGAGGGCTGGCTGTACGGCGCGGTCTACCCCTCACCCGAGGTGGTCGCCGCGATCGCGGCCGAGACCACCACCATCCGGGGCACGCCGGGTTTCGTCAGCCCCGTCCTCGACGACCCCTGCACCGGCCGCCTGGTCCACCAGGTGCTGCGCGCCGCCGAGGAGGGCAACGCCCTGGCCGCCGACACCCTGCTGCGGATCGCCGTGACCAGGCTGCTGCGGCTGAACGGCGGACCTCTCCCGCAGCGACCGGTCCGCACGGCCGGAGCCGGTGTCGCGGCACGCGCGCGTGCGGTGCTGGACGAGCGGATGGCCGAGCCGCCGACCCTGGAACGGCTGGCCACCGACCTCGGCACCAGCCCCTTCGCGCTGCTGCGGGCGTTCCGTGACGCCTACGGCATGCCGCCGCACGCCTGGCTGACCGACGCCCGCGTGCGCCGCGCGCGGCTCCTGCTGGACGCGGGGTCACCTCCCGCCGAGGCTGCCGTAGCCGTCGGGTTCACCGACCAGCCGCACCTCAACCGGCACTTCACGCGGATCGTCGGCGTGCCCCCGGGGGCCTACCAGCGCGAGCGCAGGAACGCGGACGAGCCGCGGAACACGCGCGGGCGCAAGAACGTACAAGACCCGGAGTGAGGGTCATTCGTACCGTCTGCGGCGTGGCACAGCAGACAGCACTCGCGGACATGACCGCCGACGGCGCGGACAAGCCCGACCGGGCCGTCGTACGGGACGCCCTCGGGGTGGGCGTCGCGGTGGGCCTGTCCGGATTCGCCTTCGGGGTGACCTCGGCCGGCAGTGGGCTCGGGCTGCTCCAGACCTGCGCGCTCAGCCTCCTGGTCTTCACCGGCGCCTCCCAGTTCGCCCTGGTCGGAGCGCTCGCCGCCGGAGGCAATCCGTTCACGGCGGCCGCCGGCGCCTTCTTCCTCGGCGTGCGCAACGCCTTCTACGGGCTGCGGCTGTCGCAGCTGCTCGCCCTCCCCCGCGCGGTACGGCCGTTCGCCGCCCAGTGGGTGATCGACGAGACCACGGCGGTCACCCTGGCCCAGCCGACCCGGCGCGCCCGGCGGATCGGCTTCACCGTCACCGGGCTCACCCTGTACGCACTCTGGAACCTCACCACGCTGCTCGGCGCGCTCGGTGCCAAGGCCATCGGCGACACGCGCGCGTGGGGCCTGGACGCGGCCGGGCCCGCCGTGTTCCTGGCACTGCTCGCACCGATGCTGAGGACGACCACCGAGCGCGCCGTCGCGGGCCTGGCGGTCCTGCTGGGCCTCGGCCTGCTGCCCGTCCTGCCGGCCGGCGTTCCGGTCCTGGCGGCGGCACTGGCGGCACCGATGGCTCTCGTCGCCGAGGGCCGTCGAAGGCCGCGCGGCCCGCAGGACGAGCCAGCGACCGGACCGGACGGCGGCGCCGCAGCGGAGGAGGACCGGTGAACACCTGGATCGCGATCGGCTTGACCGCCTTCGGCTGCTACGCCGTCAAGCTCGCCGGGCTGCTGGTGCCCGCGGGCGCCATGGAGCGGCCCTTCGTGAGGCGGCTCGCCGCCCTGCTGCCCGTCGCCCTCCTCGCCGCGCTCACGGCTCAGCAGACGTTCGCCGACGGGCACGCCCTCGTGCTGGACGCACGGGTCGCAGGGCTCGGCGCGGCCGCCGTGACGCTGGTGCTGCGCGCACCGTTCCTGCTGGTCGTCGCGGCGGCCGTGGTGGTGACGGCAGGCGTACGGGCTCTCGGCGGGTGACGAGTCACGGGCGCCGGCCGGTGCGGCTGCAGACCGGCACGGCTCGCGCGGCGGTTCCGCGCGCGTACCGATCGGTTCGGCGGCCACGCGGGACGCGATCAGCCGCCGTAGCCACCGGCTCAGCCCACGAAACGGCCGTACGCCCGCAGGGTGCGCAGTGCCTCGATGGTCACCAGGGGACGCGCCTCCAGTGCGGGCGCCGCTGCCCACTGGCGCCAGCGGATCGGCCAGCCGCCGTCGTCCTGCTGCTCGGCGGCCAGGTGGTCAAGGGAGCGTGCCATCTCGTCGTCCGTGAACCACGCGCGCGCGAGTGACTCCGGCGTCCTGGCGAAGTCGTGCGGGAAATGGTGCTCGCCCGGGGCGTAACCGGACGCGACCGGATACGCGTCGAGCCGGTCCGGCTCCAGGGCCGCGAGCCGCTGCTCCCGCACCAGGCGGCCGAGCCGGTCCGCGGCGGCCTCCGCGCGCGAGCGGTCGGGAGCGGAGTCGAGGAAGGCCACGGCGGCCTCCACCTCGTAGGGGTGGGACTTCTCCAGGGACTCCACGGCCTGCCAGCAGAAGTCGGTGGCCCGGAACAGCCAGGCGTGCCACACCTCGTTGCGGTGCAGCAGCCCCACCACCGGTCCCGTGGCGAGCAGTTCGCTGGGAGGGTCGTCGACGACCGGGACGAACGGTGCCACCGGATACCCGCGCTGGCTGGGATGGATCGCCGGCAGGGCGCCGTCCGCGGTGGAGACCGAGGTCAGATAGCGGCACACGCGCTCGATCCGCTGCCCGCCGCAGCGCCCGATGGCATCGAGGACGCGCAGCGCGTGCGCGGTGTGCAGCGGCTGGCTCACGGGGCCGCGCAGATCGGGCTCCAGCGCGTGCCCGTACCCGCCGTCGTCGTTGCGGTAGGCGTCCAGCGCCGCTTCCACCGCGTCCGGGGTGCCGTGCAGGAAGTGGTACGCGAAGAGGCGCTGCTCCAGCACGCGCGCGGTGAGCCATACGAACTGCTCGGCGCGGAAGAGCGGGGAGCGCGCCGGGGGCGTGGAGGGGAGTGGGGAAACTCCTGTTTCGGCCATGTGTCAGACCGTAGGACGGAAAGCGGTCTCGGCAAGCGCTCCCGGCCGGGGCCCACCCCCAGGGGCGGGATACTGGAGTCATGCGGTTGACGGTCTTCTGGCAGCGGATGGCGGAACACTTCGGTCCGGGGTACGCCGACACGTTCGCGCGCGATCACGTGATGTCGGAGCTGGGCGGGCGCACGGTGCAGGAGGCACTGGACGCCGGCTGGGACGCGAAGGACGTGTGGCGCGTGGTCTGCACGGTCATGGACGTGCCGGGCGAGCGGCGCTGACGCGCTGCCTGGAACCTCCTGACTCGTCCGTGAAGAGACCGGCCGTACGGCACCGATCGGTCACGAAGACCGCAGGTGGGCGCCGGTTGTCGGTGGCGTGGGCGAGACTTGGCGCCGGTGCGCCGCCTCGGTCCTGTCATCGGTACGTCAGCACCGCCCACGCTCCCGCTCCGGCGACGGCCGCCGTGTAACAGCCGACCGCCGCGGCCACGATCCGTCCGCGTGTCCGTTCGTTCCAGGGCGAGCGGGACAGCAGCCAGGCCAGCGCGGGCAGGACGAGTACGGCGTGCAGGTTCACGCCGTGCAGGGGCTTGAGCGGGGCCGTCGAGTGGTAGGCGGCCTCCTGGTGGCCGGTCCGGGTCAGTACGACCCCGCGCGCGATCATCGCCGCCCCGGAGGCCAGCGCCACCAGCAGGATCGCGAACCCGGAGCGCACGGCGAGCGGCATGCCGGCCGGGCCTGTCGGCCGGTGCCGGAAGGACACGACGGCGAACACCGTGAGCAGGGCGACCAGGACACCGCCGCCCACCGCCAGCGTCATGGACACCGCCGTGTCGAAGGGGGTCGCCGTGTTCAGGTGCGAGGGCACCCGGCGCCACGCCTGGAGGGTGATCCCGCCGACCTCCACCACACAGTCGGCGGCGAAGACGAGCAGCAGGGCCGAGCGCAGCCGAGGGCCGACGCGCAGATACGACGTGACCCAGGTGATCGCGATCAGCGTCACCCCGAAGGAGAGCCCGAAGGTGACGGGCTTGCGCCAGGAGACGGGACCGTCCCACGGGCCTCCGTCGACCGCGAACACCCCCAGGTGCACGAGGCCGGACAGGACGAGGAGCAGCCCCGTCGCATGACAGAGGCGGTCGACGGCGCGCGGATTCTTCATGGGCCAAGGCTCCCGGGAGCGGCCCGCCCGGTCGTCGTCCGGCCGCAGACACCCGCCGTACGCCGCCGGGAGTAGCGGCGACGGGTGCTGAAGCACGGGTTCCGGGCACCGCATGGTGTCGCTTGACACCAAAATCGAACATCCATTCTCATGGAGGCTCAGGCGAGGCTTTGGGCAGTGGATTTCGTACCGTTTCGCGGGCAGAAGTCCCATGGTTATCCACAGGCTGGACCTGCGTCGGGGCGCATTGTCAGTGGCAGGCGTTAGCGTCTTTGACGTGAAGCGATCGACTCAAGCAAACCGGGTGGAACCCATGGCAGGAACCGACCGCGAGAAGGCGCTCGACGCCGCGCTCGCACAGATTGAACGGCAATTCGGCAAGGGCGCGGTCATGCGCATGGGCGAGCGGTCGAAGGAGCCCATCGAGGTCATCCCGACCGGGTCGACCGCACTCGACGTCGCCCTCGGCGTCGGCGGCCTGCCGCGCGGCCGTGTCGTCGAGATCTACGGCCCGGAGTCCTCCGGTAAGACGACCCTGACCCTGCACGCCGTGGCCAACGCCCAGAAGGCCGGCGGCCAGGTCGCCTTCGTGGACGCGGAGCACGCCCTCGACCCCGAGTACGCGCGCAAGCTCGGCGTCGACATCGACAACCTGATCCTCTCCCAGCCCGACAACGGCGAGCAGGCCCTGGAGATCGTGGACATGCTCGTCCGCTCCGGCGCCCTCGACCTCATCGTCATCGACTCCGTCGCCGCGCTCGTCCCGCGCGCGGAGATCGAGGGCGAGATGGGCGACAGCCACGTCGGTCTGCAGGCCCGCCTGATGAGCCAGGCCCTGCGGAAGATCACCAGCGCGCTCAACCAGTCCAAGACCACCGCGATCTTCATCAACCAGCTCCGCGAGAAGATCGGCGTGATGTTCGGCTCCCCGGAGACCACGACCGGTGGCCGCGCGCTGAAGTTCTACGCCTCGGTGCGTATCGACATCCGCCGCATCGAGACCCTGAAGGACGGCACGGAGGCGGTCGGCAACCGCACCCGTTGCAAGGTCGTCAAGAACAAGGTCGCCCCGCCCTTCAAGCAGGCCGAGTTCGACATCCTCTACGGCCAGGGCATCAGCCGCGAGGGCGGTCTGATCGACATGGGCGTGGAGCACGGCTTCGTCCGCAAGGCCGGCGCCTGGTACACGTACGAGGGCGACCAGCTCGGCCAGGGCAAGGAGAACGCGCGCAACTTCCTCAAGGACAACCCCGACCTGGCCAACGAGATCGAGAAGAAGATCAAGGAGAAGCTGGGCGTCGGAGTCCGGCCGGAGGAGCCCGCCGCCGAGCCGGGCGCGGACGCTGCGGTCGCCACCGCTGCCGCCGACGACGCCAAGGCGGCGCCCGCCCCGGCAGCCGCCAAGGCCACCAAGCCCAAGGCCGCCGCAGCCAAGAGCTGACCCGTGACACGACGAACCGACTGGGCCGAGTACGAGTACGCCACCCCCGGTGCCCCACGGGGGAGGGGCACCGGGGGCCGCCCGGCCTCCGCCCCGGGCGGTGGCGAC
Organism: Streptomyces sp. NPDC001093; assembly: GCF_040298985.1. Taxonomy (NCBI): domain Bacteria; kingdom Bacillati; phylum Actinomycetota; class Actinomycetes; order Kitasatosporales; family Streptomycetaceae; genus Streptomyces; species Streptomyces sp. NPDC001093. The sequence goes on from NZ_JBEPBF010000119.1 coordinate 20,260, forward strand.
GGATACGCGGACGACGGTTACCAGGGTCACGACGGGCACGGCGAGTACCACGGCACCGGTGGATACGGGGATACCGGCGCTGCCCGACCGGGCGACACGGGCGACGAGCCGTACGGGGGTGGCTCACCCGTCCGCGGCTCCCGCGGTGGCGTCGGCCCGCCGAGTGGCCGGAGGCGCGGCCGGCGGCGGCGCGGCTTCGGGGACGCCCCCGGTGAGGAGGACGAAGGCTCCCCTGCCTCGTCGAGGGCCGAGCGGGGGGAGTCTTCAGGGGACCCGGCTGAGCGGGCACGGGCGATCTGCCTGCGCCTGCTCACCGGGACCCCGCGCACCCGCAAGCAACTCGCGGACGCCCTGCGCAAGCGGGAGATCCCCGAGGACGTGGCCGAGGAGGTGCTGTCGCGGTTCGAGGAGGTCGGGCTGATCGACGACAGCGCGTTCGCGGACGCCTGGGTGGAGTCCCGGCACCACGGCCGGGGGCTCGCGCGCCGGGCACTCGCCCAGGAGCTGCGCACCAAGGGGGTCGAGTCGGCACTGATCGACGAGGCCGTCTCCCAGCTCGACTCCGAGCAGGAGGAGGCGACGGCCCGCGAACTCGTGGCCCGCAAGCTCCGCGCCACCCGTGGCCTCGACCGTGACAAGCGGCTCCGCCGTCTCGCCGGCATGCTCGCCCGCAAGGGCTACCCCGAGGGCATGGCCCTCCGCGTAGTCCGTCAGGCCCTGGAGGAAGAGGGCGAGGACACGGAGTTCCTCGGCGAAGGGGACTGCTGAGGCCCCGGGACGGGGGCGGGGTATCGGTGGGTCCGGGGCCGGGCGGGCCCCGGGACTTCCACGAACTCCCCACATGCGCAGGGGAGGTCAACCCCCTGCCGAAGACGCCGGGCCGCCGCAGCGCTCTCCCCGCCACGCGCGGGCGAGTCTGCACGCCGGGCTTCCCGGAGTCGTTCCGGATCAGGGTGACGCCGGCTCCACCGGGAGGCCCTCCGTCCGCCAGGCCTGGAAGCCACCGACCAGGTCCGTCGCCCGGTGCAGCCCGAGTTGGTGGAGGGAGGCGGTGGCGAGGGTGGAGGCGTAGCCCTCGTTGCAGATCACCACGATGCGCAGGTCGTGGCCGGTGGCCTCGGGGACGCGATGGCTGCCCTGGGGATCGAGGCGCCACTCCAGTTCGTTGCGCTCGATGACGAGGGCGCCGGGGATCAGCCCGTCCCGCTCGCGCAGGGCCGCGTACCGGATGTCGACCAGCAGCGCCTCGCCCGTCCGCGCCGCCTCGTGCGCCTCCCGTGCCTCGATGCGCCGATAGCCCGCGCGCACCCGGTCCAGCAACTCGTCGATGCCGACCGGTGGTTGACCGATGGTGCCGCTCACTGCCAGTCCTCCGGGCGTTCGACCTGCTCCAGGTGCAGGACCTGACCGCTGCGACTGTAGCGGCGGATGCGCGGCAGGGGCGGGTAGTAGGCGTGCACGGAGATCGCGTGCTGGGTGCGAGACTCGTTGAAGACCTCGTGGACATGGTGACGGCCGAAGGCGCGGCCCTCGCCGGCGGGCAGTCGGCGCTCGCGGTCCACGCCCTCGGTGAGTTCCAGCTTCTTCCAGCCGTCGGTCGGCAGCCGGGCGGCGAGCGAGTTCTCCTTGAGCACGCCCGAGGCGGTGAGAAACGCGCCGACCGAGTCGGCGTGGTCGTGCCAGCCGGTGCCGGTGCCGGGCGGCCAGCCGATGAGCCATGCCTCGCTGCCGCCCGGACCCTTCAGCCGCACCCAGGTGCGGCCCTCCGGGTCGAGCGGAAGGGAGGCGATCAGCTCGGCGTCGGCGGCCGTACGCCGTGCGAAGTCGAGGAGGTCCGCCTGGGTGGGCGCCGAGCCGACGGCAGGGGACACGGGAGTGGGGGAGACAGACACGTACACCGTCCTGAAGCCTGAAGAGGGTTCGCGGAACGGGCGCACACCATGGCGCCCGGACAGGAAGAGGGATGCGAATTCAGCAGGACGGGCGACACACGCAGCCCGCGTAGCGGACGAGGTCCATGTGGACCCTCCGCCACAGGCGCACGCACGTGTCGGTCATGGTCCGGAGTACAGCATGCCGGTGTACTCCGGTCAACTCACCGTCACCATGTGGACAGAGGGTGACTGGGCTCGGGTCAGCGGGCGCCGGAGGCCGCCTGTGCCTCCTCCTTGGCCGGGCCGCCCACCGCCGCCTCCGCCGCCGCGTAGAGGTCGGCCGGGCGGACGCCGCTCAGCGCTGTGACCAGGTGACCGTCGGGGCGCACGAGCAGCACGCTGTGCGCCGGCGCACCCGGGTAGCCCTCGGCGACCAGCAGTTCGGCGGGGTACGGCAGGGCGGTCACGGCCGCCGCGAGCCGGGGCATCACTCCGGCGGAGACCCAGTGCCTGCGGTCCCACACCCCCGTGCCGGGCGCGATCAGCACGACGAGGAGGGCGCCGCGGCCGAGCCGGTCGCGCAGTTGCACGAAGGAACCATCCTCCGCGGTGACCCGTACGTCGGTGACGGGCGCGCCGCGTGGGGTGTCGACCGGGATCTCGCCCTCCAGCTGCCGGGGACCGAGCGGCGACTCGGCGTACGCCTCCGGCGCACTGAGCGGTCCGCGCCCAAGGTGACCTTCCGTGAGCAGGGTGTCGTGGCCGCGTGCCGCACCGGGGACGATCTGGCGCAGCCCACCGGAGCCGCGCAGCATCGGCAGCACCTGGTCGGCGGCGCGCAGCCGGGCGGCGATCATGGCGCGCCGCTCGGCCTGGTAGCTGTCCAGCAGCGCCTCACGCGGGCCGTGGTGCCAGGCCGAGGCCAGCTTCCAGGCGAGGTTGTCGGCGTCCCGGAGACCCTCCTCCAGCCCCTGGGTGCCGAGCGCGCCCAGCAGATGGGCCGCGTCCCCGGCGAGGAAGACCCGGCCGACGCGCCACCGGCGGGCCAGCCGGTGGTGCACCGTGTGGACACCGGTGTCGAGCAGGTCGTACACCGGTGTGGAGCCGTCCGTCCAGCCCGCGAGCGTCTCGCGGATCCGGGTCACCAGGATCTCGGGCGTGACCAGGTCCTTGCCGGGGGGCAGCAGCCAGTCCAGGCGCCACACGCCGTCCGGGAGGGGACGGGCGGTCACCTCCCCGGCCGAGGGCCCTGACTGCCGCCACGGCGGCATCCGATGGAGCAACGCCCGGTCCCCCCACGGAAGTTCCGTGCGCAGCGCGGCCACCGCGTGCCGCTCCACCGCCGTACGGCCGGGGAAGCGGATGTCCTGGAGTTTGCGCACCGTGGAGCGCGGTCCGTCGCACCCGACAAGGTAACTGCCGCGCCACCACGTGCCGTTCGCGCCCCGGGTGTGCGCCGTGACGCCGGAACGCTCCTGCTCGATCGAGTCCAGACGGCTGTCCACGGCCACCTTGACCAGCGGCTCGTCGGCGATGGCCGCGCGCAGGGCGCCGGTGAGGACGTGCTGGGCGAGGTGCAGCGGGGCGGCGGGGTCCGCCTCGTCGAAGGTGCACTCGCTCATCACCTGCTTGCGCCTGAGGGACCGCCATCCGGCCCAGCGCATGCCCTGCTCACCGAGCGCCATCCCGGTCAGCCGCTCCAGCAGGGCGGCCGTGTCCTCGCGCAGCACGACGGTGCGCGCCGGGCGGGGTTCGTCCTTGCCGGGCCCCTCGTCCAGGACGACGGTCGGCACCTCCTGGCGGGCCAGCGCCAGGGCGAGCGTGAGCCCGACCGGCCCCGCACCGACGATGATCACCGGGTCCATGACGCGGCGCCCCCTGCCCGTGACGATTCCCTGACGGAGACAAGTGAACAGGAAGGGGGAGCGGGGTGCACGATCACACAACGTATGCAACCCATTGGCAGAGTTTGCGTCAAGCGAACGGAGGCAGTGGCGATCACGCCACTGCCTCCGGGTGATGCTTTCGGCTCTGACCGGGCGTCAGGCGGCGGTTCCCGTTCCCGCGTGGCCCGGGATGCCCACGGTGTCCTCGACGCCGAGCATCGCGCCGGTCGACTTCTTGCCGCGCCGCAGCCGGCCCTCCAGCCAGCTCGCGAACGAGGTCAGGGAGAAGTTGATGATCACGAAGATCACGGCCACCACGGTCAGCGAGGCGATCATGTCGCCGTAGTAGCCGGACATCGTGTTGGCCGAGGCCATCAGTTCGGGGAAGGTGAGGACCGCGCCGCCGAGGGCGGTGTCCTTCACGATGACCACCAGCTGGCTGACGATGGCCGGGAGCATGGCGGTGACCGACTGCGGCAGCAGGATGAGCCGCATCATCTGCCCCTTGCGCAGGCCGATCGCCAGGGCCGCCTCGGACTGTCCCTTCGGCAGGGCGAGGATGCCCGCGCGGACGATCTCCGCGAGCACCGACGCGTTGTACAGCACCAGGCCGGTGACGACCGCGTAGAACGGCCGGTCGTCCGAACTGACGTCGGTGTACTGGGCGAAGAGTGCGAGCCCGAAGATCATCAGGACCAGGACGGGGATCGCGCGGAAGAACTCGATCACGATCGTGGCCGGGACGCGCACCCACAGGTGGTCCGAGAGCCGGGCGATACCGAGGACGGCGCCGAGCGGAAGCGCGATGACCATCGCCAGGGCCGCCGCTTCCAGGGTCTTCTGCAGACCGGGCCATATGTACGTCGTATACGCCTCGGTGCCGCTGAAGAAGGGCTTCCACAGCGCCCAGTCCAGCTGCCCCTTGTCGTCGAACGACTTGTACACCCACCACGCGACGGCCGCGAGGGCGATCAGGAAGACCGCCGTGTACAGGATGTTGCGCCGCTTGGCGCGGGGCCCCTGGACGTCGTACAGGACCGAGCTCATCGCTTCACCGCCACCTTCTTGCCCACCCAGCCGAGGATCAGACCGGTCGGCAGGGTCAGGCAGACGAACCCGAAGGCGATGACGGCGGAGATCGCCAGCAGCTGCGCCTCGTTCTCGATCATGTCCTTCATCAGGAGCGCCGCCTCCGTCACACCGATTGCGGCGGCCACGGTCGTGTTCTTGGTCAACGCGATCAGTACGTTGGTCAGCGGGCCGACGGTCGCGCGGAAGGCCTGCGGCAGTACGACCAGGCCCAGCACCTGGTTGAAGCTGAGACCGATGGCTCGCGCCGCCTCCGCCTGGCCGACCGGCACGGTGTTGATGCCGGCACGGATCGCCTCGCAGACGAAGGCGGAGGTGTAGACGATCAGACCGAGCACGGCCAGCCGGAAGTTGATCGTCTTGAAGTCGTCCGCACCGAGGCTGATCCCCAGCGTCTGGTTGAGGCCGAGGGAGGAGAACAGGATGATCACCGTGAGCGGGATGTTCCGCACGATGTTCACATAGGCGGTGCCGAAACCGCGCATCAGCGGCACCGGGCCCACTCGCATGGCGGCCAGCAGAGTGCCCCAGACCAGGGAGCCCACGGCCGACAGCAGCGTCAGCTGCACCGTCGTCCAGAAGGCGCCCAGCACGTCGTACTTGTCAAGAAAGTCGAACACGATCTCCCGCGCTTCCGCGTGTAGGGATGCCCCGGTGCGCCGCCGTGTTCAGAGGCGGCGCACCGGCGGGGCGTTGCCTCAGCTCTTGATGTCGCCGATCTTCGGGGCGGGCTCGTTCTTGTAGCCGGCCGGGCCGAAGTTCTTCTTCACGGCCGTCTCCCACGAGCCGTCGGAGACCATCTCCTCAAGGGCCTTGTTGATCTTGGCCTTGAGGTCGCTGCCCTTCTTGACGCCGATGCCGTAGTTCTCATTGGTCATCTTGAAGCCGCCCAGCTTGAACTTGCCCTTGAACTGGGCCTGGGAGGCGTAGCCCGCGAGGATCGAGTCGTCCGTGGTGAGGGCGTCGATCGCGCCACTCTGCAGACCGCCCAGACAGGCCGAGTAGGTCGGGTACGTCACGAGGTTGGCCTTGGGAGCCAGCTTGTCGTGGACGTTCTGCGCCGAGGTCGAGCCGGCCACCGAGCAGAGCTTCTTGCCGTTCAGATCCGCCGGAGACTTGATCTTCGTCTCGTCCGCGCGCAGCAGCACGTCCTGGTGGGCCAGCAGGTACGGGCCGGCGAAGTCGACCTTCGCCTCACGCTTCGGCGTGATCGAGTAGGTCGCGGCGATGAAGTCGACGTCACCGCGCTGCAGCATGGTCTCGCGGTCGGCGCTCTTCGACTCCTTCCACTCGATCTGGTCCGCGCTGTAGCCGAGCTTCTTGGCAACGTAGGTGGCCACGTCGACGTCGAAGCCCGCGTAGCCCTGCGGGGTCTTCTGGCCGAGGCCCGGCTGGTCGAACTTGATGCCGATCGCGATCTTCTTGCCACCGCCGGAGGAACCGCTGTCGTTCTTCTTGCCGCCGCCGCACGCGGTGGCGGACAGGGCGAGGGCGAGGACGGCGGCCGAGGCGGCGGTGACCTTGCGGAGCTTCATGGTGAACATCCTTTGATGTGGTGCGGAACGAGGTCCGTTGGAAAAGGCGACCCAGGGGCGCTGAGCAGCGCGGCGCCGTCAGTGGTGCAGGATCTTGGACAGGAAGTCCTTGGCCCGGTCGCTGCGCGGGTTGCTGAAGAACTGGTCGGGCGCAGCCTGTTCGACGATCCGGCCGTCGGCCATGAAGACCACGCGGTTCGCAGCCGATCGTGCGAAGCCCATCTCATGGGTGACGACGACCATCGTCATGCCCTCACGGGCGAGCTGCTGCATGACCTCGAGGACCTCGTTGATCATCTCGGGGTCGAGGGCGGAGGTCGGCTCGTCGAAGAGCATGACCTTCGGGCCCATCGCCAGTGCCCGCGCGATGGCGACGCGCTGCTGCTGGCCGCCGGACAGCTGGGCGGGATACTTGTCGGCCTGGGTGCCCACGCCGACCCGGTCGAGCAGGGACCGGGCCTTCTCCTCGGCCTGCTTCTTGTCCGTCTTGCGGACCTTGAGCTGGCCCAGCATCACGTTCTCGAGCACGGTCTTGTGCGCGAAGAGGTTGAAGGACTGGAAGACCATCCCGACGTCCGCCCGCAGCCGGGCCAGCTCCTTGCCCTCCTGGGGCAGGGGCTTGCCGTCGATGGTGATGGTGCCCTCGTCGATCGTCTCCAGGCGGTTGATGGTCCGGCACAGGGTCGACTTTCCGGACCCGGAGGGCCCGATGACCACGACGACCTCGCCGCGGGCGATCGTCAGGTCGATGTCCTGGAGAACGTGCAACGCGCCGAAGTGCTTGTTGACGCTCTTCAGGACGACCAGTTCGTCGGACGTGACCACGTCTTCCTTGGTCACCGATACATTGGTCATCGCTCTCGGGCTCCGTCCTCCTCGGTTTCGGAGGACAGTAGTGAGCGGCTGTGACCTGCGTCATCACATCTGAGGGAGATCTGAGCATCACGATCCGATAGCAGTCGGACACGTGTGGTAGCACCTGCCGCCCTTGCGTGTATCGGCCGGATAACGGAAGCGGCAGGCAACCGGAAGCCCCTTGACGCCGTCCTTATCCATCGGCGTGACTGCCATGGTGCACGCGCGCGTGGCGTACCGGACCCGCGTGAACCGAGACCGTACGACCGCTGAACCGGAGGGGGCCGGGATGAGACTGCTGCTCGTCGAGGACGACAATCACGTCGCCGCGGCCCTGTCCGCCGTACTCGCGCGTCACGGTTTCGACGTCACCCACGCGCGCAGCGGCGAGGAGGCCCTGCAGGCGCTGGTCCCCGAGGGCGACGGTTTCGGCGTGGTCCTGCTGGACCTGGGCCTGCCCGACCAGGACGGCTACGAGGTCTGCGGCAAGATACGCAAGCGCACCAGCACCCCGGTGATCATGGTGACGGCCCGCTCCGACGTCCGCTCCCGCATCCACGGGCTCAACCTGGGCGCCGACGACTACGTGGTGAAGCCGTACGACACCGGGGAACTGCTCGCCCGTATCCACGCCGTCAGCCGGCGAAGCGTCCACGAGGACCCGGCGACCGGCGGCGAGAGCGCGCTGCATCTCGGTCCCGTACGCATCGAACTGCCCACCCGGCAGGTCACCGTGGACGGTTCGGTTGTCCAACTGACCCGCAAGGAGTTCGACCTGCTCGCCCTGCTCGCGCAGCGCCCCGGAGTCGTCTTCCGGCGGGAGCAGATCATCAGCGAGGTCTGGCGCACCAGCTGGGAGGGCACCGGCCGCACCCTGGAGGTGCACGTCGCCTCCCTGCGCGCCAAACTGCGCATGCCCGCGCTGATCGAGACCGTACGCGGCGTCGGCTACCGGCTCGTCGCCCCGGCCGCCTAGCGGGGACGGGTGCGCGCACGTCTGCTGCCGCTGCTCATCATCCTGATGGCGGCCGTCCTCCTCGCCCTCGGGCTTCCGCTCGCCGTCAGCCTGGCCGCCGCACAGCAGCAGAAGGTCGTGGTCGACCGCATCGACGACACGGCACGCTTCGCGGCGCTCGCCCAGTTCGTCACCGACGGGCCCGGCGGATCGCGCCGCACCAGCACCGGCGAGCGCCTGGAGGCCCTGCGCAGCGAACTCGCCAGCTACTACGGCGTCTACGGCATCCGCGCGGGCGTCTTCTACCGCAACGGCTCGGCGATGGTCAACGCCCCCGACGACTGGTTCGTCCCGCGGACGGGGGAGTTGCGGGAGGCGTTCGAGGAGGCGCTGCTCAGCCGGCGCAGCCATGACCCTCGGCAGGTGTGGCCCTGGCAGCGCACCCGGCTGGTCGTGGCCTCCCCGGTGATCCGGGACGGGGACGTCGTGGCGGTCGTGGTCACCGACTCGCCCACCGGGCAGATGCGTTCGCGGACGCTGCGCGGCTGGCTGATCATCGGGGCCGGCGAGATCGCGGCGATGCTGCTGGCCGTCGGCGCGGCGCTGCGGCTGACGGGCTGGGTGCTCAGACCGGTACGGGTCCTCGACGCCACCACCCACGACATCGCCACCGGACGGCTGAAGTCGCGGGTCGCGGTCGGTGGGGGACCGCCGGAACTCAGACGGCTCGCCCGCTCGTTCAACGAGATGGCGGACAACGTCGAGGACGTGCTGGAGCAGCAGCGCGCCTTCGTCGCGGACGCCTCGCACCAGCTGCGCAACCCGCTCGCGGCGCTGCTGCTGCGCATCGAACTGCTCGCCCTCGAACTCCCCGAGGACAACGAGGAGATCGCCTCGGTCCGCACCGAGGGCAAGCGCCTCGCCCAGGTCCTGGACGACCTGCTGGACCTGGCGCTGGCCGAGCACGCCGAGGCCGACCTGAGGCTGACCGACATCGGCGCCCTCGCCGAGGAGCGGGTCGCCGCCTGGTCTCCGGCCGCCGAGGCCAACGGCGTCCGGCTGACCGGGGACTGCCCGCCCACGACCGCCTGGGCGGACCCGATCACCCTGTCCAGCGCCCTGGACGCCGTGATCGACAACGCCGTGAAGTTCTCCCCCGAGGGCGGCACGGTGGAGGTCACCGTGGCCGCCGACGGCGACAGGTCCACGGTCGTCGTCACCGACAGCGGGCCCGGTCTCAGCGACGAGGAACTCGCGCGCGTGGGCGACCGGTTCTGGCGCAGCGGCCGCCACCAGAACATCAAGGGCTCGGGCCTCGGCCTGTCCATCGTGCACACGCTGCTCACGGCGGGCGGCGGCTCGATCGCCTACACCCACCATGAGCCGCGGGGACTACGGGTGACGGTGACGGTGCCCAGACACGCGGAGCCGTGACCGGGGGCCGGGGCACGGGGTGCGGCTCGACGGCGAGGCTTGCGGGGATCGGCCCCGGGCCCCGCTACGGCTTCATCGAGATGTAGTAGCGGCGCGCACCCTCCTGGAGGGGCAGCGGATCGGTGTAGATGGCGGTCCGCAGATCGACCAGTTGGGCGGAGTGGACATGCGCGCCGATGTCGTCGCGGCTCTTGATGACGGTGCGGGTCACCCATTCGGTGAGCCTGGGGTCCATGTCCGCGCGGGTCATCAGGAGGTTGGACACGGCGATCGTCGGGACCTCGGTGCCCTGCTGTACGGCCGGGTAGGCCGACTCGGGGATGTTGGTGGCCCGGTAGTAGCGCGCCTCCTCGCCCTGGCCGTGCAGCTTGGTGACCAGGTCGCCCCCGATCGGCACGAACTTGAAGGCGGACTTCTGGGCCAGCGCGGCAAGTCCCTTGGTGGGCAGGCCGCCCGACCAGAAGAAGGCGTCGATCCTGCGCTGCTCCAGCTGGTCGGGCCCGGTGTCGATGCCGTCCGCGACCGGGGTGATGTCCTTGTGGGGATCGATGCCGGCGGCCTTGAGCAGCCGGTCGGCTATCAGCCGTACCCCGGAGTCCGGCAGCCCGGTCGCCACCCGCTTGTGCCGCAGGTCCGCGACGCTTCTGATGTCCGAGTCACTGCGCACGACGAGGTGGACGTAGTCGTCGTAGAGCCGGGCCACCCCGCGCAGGCGCTCGGCGCCGCTGCCGTGCCGCAGCTCGTACGCCTCCACCGCGTCGGCCGCCGCGATGGTGAAGTCGGCCTTGCCGGTCGCCACCCGCTGCACGTTCTCCTGCGAGCCGGCGCTGTTCAGGAGCTTCACCTTCAGGTTGGGCATGTCCTTGGCGAACTCGGCGCGCAGCCGCTCGCCGTACTCCTGGTAGACCCCCCGGGGCGTGCCCGTGCTGAAGACGATCGTCCCGCTCGGCGGCTTCTCGCCGAGCGGCAGCAGCCACCACAGCAGCAGCCCGAGCACCACGGCACCGGTGGCCGCGGCCGGCAGCGCCCGGCGCCTGCTGAAACGGGGGAAGACCTTGGACATGCGGCGATCCTGCCAGGCCGGGTGCGACGCTGACCAGGGCCGGGGTCACTCCGGGGTCACTCGGGGGTCACTCCGGGCTCCGGAGGCGGACGGAGGGCTGTGTCAGTGGTGGCCGTTAGAGTCGTCGCATGAGCACTTCTCCCGCCGACCTCGTCCGAGAGTTCCACCGCGCCTTCGGCCTCGACGCCCGCACCACGCCGGCGGAGGTGGACCCCGAACTGGCCGCGCACCGTGGGGAACTGCTCGCCGAGGAGGCCGCGGAGGTCGCCGAGGTCGCGGTCGCCGGCCCGCTGGACAAGCTCGCGCACGAACTGGCGGACGTGGTCTATGTGGCGTACGGCACGGCGCTGGTGCACGGCATCGACCTCGACCAGGTGATCGCCGAGATCCACCGGGCCAACATGAGCAAGCTCGGCCCGGACGGACAGGTCGCCCGCCGGGCCGACGGCAAGGTCCTCAAGGGGGAGCACTACCGGGCGCCGGACGTGTCGGCCGTACTGCGCCGCCAGGGCTGGATACCGGCGGCGCAGGACAGTTCTGCGCAGGCGAGCGCCTAGATGTATTGACCTGAAGCGTTGTTGACGCGGCTGATCGGTGGGTGGCCGCCGAGTGCTGTGTGGCAGCGGTGGTGGTTGTAGGTGTGCAGGAAGTCTGACAGGGCTTCGGTGCGTTCGTCGTTACTGGCGTAGGGCCGCAGGTAGGCCCATTCGTCGAGCAGGGTGCGGTTGAAGCGTTCGACCTTGCCGTTGGTCTGCGGCCGGTAGATGCGGGTGAGCTTGCCGGCCGCGCCGAGGTCGGCCAGTGCCTGCCGCCAGGCGAAGCTCTTGCGGTAGGGCCAGGCGTTGTCGGTCAGGACCCGTTCGACGCGGTCGATGCCGCAGGTGGCGAAGAAGGCTGCGGCCCGGCTCAGGAAGGCCGCGCAGGTCGCGGCCTTCTCGTCGCTGAGGACTTCGCTGTAGGC
>NZ_JBEPBF010000120.1:0-31602 GCF_040298985.1 Streptomyces sp. NPDC001093
GTCCCGGGCGCGGCCGCCACGGCGGCCTCGGGTGCGTCGGCGGCGTCGTCCTGTACGGCTGCGGGGGCCGGGGTGAGGCTCGTGGGCGTCCTGGGCCCTGTGGCCGCCTGTGGGGCCCCGTCGGGGGTCGTGCGACTCTGGGGACCCTCGTGGCCTGCTGGGCGGTCTGCGGGGCGCTCAGGGGCCTTCGCGGGGCCGTGGCCGTCCGTGTCCGGTCCCGGTCCGCGTCCCGCCGCCGACTCGGCCCGCTGCTGCGGGAACGCGGTCGGTGCGCCGGGCCGCGCCGGCTCCGCGGACTCGCCGAACCCGGCGGGCTCGGCCGGCTCACCGGAGTCGTGCGTGCCGGGGTGGCCGGCCTCGGCGCGGCGGCCGTCGCCGTGACCGTTCGGCCGGTGCCCGGCACCCCCGTGCCCGGGCTCTCCTGCCCCGGTCTCCTCGCGAGCGGCCGGGGCGTGCTCGGCCGGGGCCTGCCCGTACCGCTCGTCCGGTGCGGGTGCGTAGCCCGGTGCCGCGTCGGCGTGGTCGGGCAGGCCGGTGGGGCCGGGCTCGGCGGGCCGGTCCCAGGGGCGGGCCGCCTCCTCCGTCGCCCAGGGCGCGGGCGCACCGCCGGGCAGGGTGGCCGGCGGGGTGCCGCCCCACTGCTCGACCAGGGACGATGTGGTGAACTCGCCCGATTCGTCCGGAAGGTCGCCACCGGCGACCGGGATCGACCACTGCCCGGTGACGTCGTGCCCGGGAGCGGCCGGTGCCGCGGGCTCCTCGAAGGTCCAGTGCTGGGTGGCGCCGGGGTTGTAGGTGAACCGGTCGTCCGCTGCCTGCGTCCGGGGCAGGGCGTTCGGGTCGGGCCACTCGGTGCCGCCCGCGGGCGCGGTCCAGGTGCCGGTCGCGGCGGGGTCACCGGTGCCGGGGGCGACCGCTATCGGCGGCGGCACATAGCCGTGACCCGGCGCGGCCAGCGGGCTGTCGCCGGACAGCAGGGCGTCGATGCCGCCCTCGGGGAGCTTCACGAAGGCGGTGGCGCCGTCGTCGTAGTCGCCCTGGGGCAGCGGGTCCCAGCGTCCACCGCCCCGGGGCGTGCCCTCTCCGTGCTGGTCGTCGGTCACGACAGCGCCCTCCCCAGTGCTCGTCGGGCCAGTGCGGCGACGGTGCGCCGCAGGTGCAGTACGGCGGGCGGAAGCGGGGCCACCGAGCCGTCGGGCTCCGGCGCCGGGTCCGGGATGCAGGCGGCGGCGACGTACTCGCCGAAGGCGTTCAGGGCCTCCGGGACGAGCGCGCGGTCGTTGTCCCAGTCGATCAGCTGGGCGACCCACTGCTCGGCCTCAAGGGGCCTGAGCGGCATCGGCGCTATGGCACCGACGGCGCACCGCACTCCGCGCCGGGCGGGGTCGAGGACCAGGGCCACGGAGGCCAGCGCGCGGCCCGGGCCGGTGCGTCCGGTCGCCTTCAGGAAGACCTGCGGGGCGTGCAGCAGCGGCACGCGCACGTAGCCGATGAGTTCGCCGCCGCGCAGCATCTCCATGCCGGCCAGCAGGTGCGACACCGGGACCTCCCGGCGGGCTCCGCCCGGGCCGGCGATGATCAGCGTCGCCTCCAGGGCGGCCAGCACCGGCAGCGCGTCCCCGGTGGGGGCGGCCGAGGCGATGTTGCCGCCCAGGGTGCCCGCGTTGCGGATGTGCGGCGGACCCGCGGCGCGCGCGGCGGCGGCCAGCGCCGGGATCAGGGCCGCGAAGTCGGGGCGGCCCATGCGTGCGTGCGTGAGGCCCGCGCCGAGCAGCGCGTGGCCGTCCTGGTACTGCCAGCCGCGGATCTCGCTGATCCGCCCGAGCCCCACCAGGGCGGCGGGCCTGAGCTGGCCGGAGTTGACGGCGGCCATCAGGTCGGTGCCGCCCGCGACGGGCACGGCGGTGGGCATGGCCCCGAGGGCCGCCACGGCCTCGTCCAGCGTCGTGGGCAGCGTGACGGCCTGCTCCGCCTGCGGTGCGTGCGTGGTCAAACCGGCTGCCCCTTCCCGCTGCCCCACCTGGTCCCACCTGTGTGGCCGTACGGTACGTGCTCACAGGGCGGACGTGGCAACTCTGGCACATCTTCGCAAGGCGCGAAGACGGGGGTCCCTTAGGAGGCATTCGCCCACCTCATCGCGGAGATGGTCCGTTTTCTCACGGCATCACCGGTGCGCACCGATTGACACTCTTCGGTGACCCTTGGCGCTGTTTTCCGGCACTTGTTCGACAGGATCGGCCGGACCGGGCGCTCACCTGTTCGGCGGCGGTCCCTCGATCGGGCGACCGGGCACACCGGGGCGTTTCTGCCACGGCCGGGGTCCGGTGGGCGGCCGGTAGGCGACGCCGAGGGCGTCAAGTCGCGCGTAATGGGCGGTCATACGGCGTTCGAAGCCGGCGAAGTCCCGTTCCGCGGGGGCGGGCAGCCGGCTCCAGGCCACCTCGGCGAAGGCCGCGAGCCGGGGGAAGGTCTGGTAGTCCACGCGCGCGGTGTCCTCCAGCACCTCGGTCCAGACGTTGGCCTGAGTGCCCAGCACATGCCGGGCCTCGTCCTCGGTGAGCCCGTCCGGGACGGGTTCGAACCGGTAGACGTCCTCCAGGGTGCGCACGAAGCCGATCGGCACCGGTTCGTCCTCGCCCGGGGCCTGACGGTGGTCCAGATACACGTACTGTTCGGGGCACATGACGACGTCATGGCCGGCCCGCGCGGCCGCGATCCCGCCACCGTAACCGCGCCAGGACGACACCGCGGCGCCCTTCGCCAGTCCGCCCTCGAGGATCTCGTCCCAGCCGATGAGCCGGCGCCCGCGTGCGGTGAGCCAGGCGTCGAAGTGCCCGATGAACCACGACTGCAGTTCGTCCTCGTCGGCGAGGGCGAGTTCCGCGATGCGGGACTTGGCCGTCACCGAGTCCGTCCACTGCTCCTTGCGGCACTCGTCGCCGCCGACATGGACGAACCGGGAGGGGAACAGCTCCAGGACCTCCTCGAACACCCCCTCGTAGAAGCGCAGGGTGGTGTCGGTGGGGGCGAGTACGTTGGCGGAGATCCCCCAGTTGTCCCAGACGGTGAGGGCGGTGGTGTCGATGACGTCGGTGTTGCCGAGTTCCGGGTACGCGGCGATGGCGGCCTGCGAATGGCCCGGTACGTCGATTTCCGGGACGACGGTGATATGCCGCTCGGCGGCATAGGCGACGATCTCCCGGATGTCGTCCTGGGTGTAGTAACCACCGTGCGGTTTCTCCTCCCACAGCGGGGAGGCCCGGTGACCGAATTTCGACCGCGTCCGCCAGGAGGCGGTTTCGGTCAGCTTCGGATACCGCTTGATCTCGATCCGCCAGCCCTGGTCGTCGGTCAGATGAAAATGGAAAACGTTGAGTTTGTGGGCGGCCATCAGGTCGAGATAGCGCAGCACGCCTTCCTTCGGCATGAAGTGCCGTGCCACGTCGAGAAGTAGACCGCGCCAGCCGAAACGCGGTGCGTCGCGGATGGTGACGGCCGGGAACTCCCACTCGGTCCGGCCGGTGACGGGGGCACGCCGGAAGGCCTCCGGGCCGAGCAGTTGACGGAAGGTCTGGGCGCCCCAGAACAGGCCGGCCTCGCTGGCGCCGTCGATACAGATGAGATAGCCGTCGGCGCACAGCTGATAGGCCTCGGGGCTGCCGAGTCCGTCCTCGAGTGCGGGGTTGATCCGCAGCAGGATGCGGGAGCCGCTGTCGCGGTGCGGGGCCAGGGGCAGCCCGGTGGCCGCGCCGACGGTCGTCCGCAGCCAGCGTGCGACCCGCTCGGTGCCCTCGGTGGCGTCGATCTCGGTGTCCGCGTCGATGACGAATCCGGTGCCGCCGCCGGGCAGCGAGGCCGACACGCCGGCCGGCGCGGGGATCAGCGCCGCATCCGGTTCCGGGAAGAGGGGTGTGTCGCTCATGCCGCCCGTCGCACCTCCGCCAGGCGTTGCACAGAGTGCAACGGCCGTTCCACTGCGTACAACTGTGACGGAGGCTACAGGTCTCGACCACTCATGGCCAGAGACCACTCATGACCTCGTGACCAGAGCACACTCACGGCCGGAGACCACTCACGCCCGGAGAACGCGAAGACCCCGGCATGCGCGCAGGCACACCGGGGGCCTCCCGTACGCGGACGGACCCCTACTTGTCGCCGCCCTTGTCCTCGCCGCCGCTGCCCATGGACTCGTAGATCTCCTTGCACATGGGGCACACGGGGTACTTCTTCGGGTCGCGGCCCGGCACCCAGACCTTGCCGCACAGCGCCACGACGGGGGTGCCGTCGAGGGCGCTCGCCATGATCTTGTCCTTCTGGACGTAGTGGGCGAAGCGCTCGTGGTCACCGTCGCCGTGGGACACCTGCGGCGTCGGCTCTACGAGGGTCCCCGTACCAGTCCCGCGCTCGGGCTCGAGAGTGCTCATAGAGCCCAGGGTAATCAACCGCCCGGGGCTGCGGGCCCAGGGCTTGCGCAACGATCATCACTGGCTGTGAGACGCCGTTTGCGTCCAGTCCCGTCCGGACACTTCGCGGGCAGGTCAGGGGCGGTTGACTGCGCCCCGCGTCGCCACAACGCCCACGCTCTGGCGCGGATGTTGCGGGAGCTGTTCCGATCCGCGTGATCAACGAATCCGCAGGACCGACACACGAAGCGGGCCTGCGAGACCCGGCCCGTCGGGCGGGCGCGGCAGTGGACGCCACGTCCTTCACCCGTCCCGCCACCGTCCAGATCGACACCCGGCGCTCGGGGATCCGCCAGGACAGCATCCGGTCGTCGTACGGCTGCGCCCCCTCCGGTCGGAGAGCAATCGGCTTCTCCAGAGCCCGCCGATACCGCTTTCATCGAAGACGGCCCCGGTCGAAAGGGCAGGCGATCACTCGAACGAGTGATCCACGCTCGCGGACCTCACGTCCACGCACGCATCAGTTGAGCGACGGGTCGTCCGGATACGTGGCCACCATCGCCAGCTCGTTGCGCTGGCGGCGCAGCACCTCGCGCCAGAGTCTCTCCGGGGCCGGCGAGGAGACGTCCCCGGGTTCCGACTCGACCACGTACCAGGCCCCCTCGATCAGCTCGTCCTCCAGCTGGCCGGGGCCCCAGCCGGCGTATCCGGCGAAGATCCGCAGGGAGCCGAGGGCAGAGGCGAGCAGTTCCGGCGGGGCCTCCAGGTCGACCAGACCGATCGCGCCGTGCACCCGGCGCCAGCCGAGCGGGGCGAGGTCGCCGTTCGCGCCGCCCGGGATGACCGCGACGCCCAGCGCCGAGTCCAGCGAGACGGGGCCGCCCTGGAAGACCACGCCGGGCTCGCCGGTGAGACCGGCCCAGCCTTCCAGGATGTCGCCCACGTCCACCGGGGTGGGGCGATTGAGGACGACACCGAGGGAACCCTCCTCGTCGTGGTCGAGAAGGAGCACCACCGCGCGGTCGAAGTTCGGGTCCGCCAGGGCGGGAGTGGCCACGAGCAGCCGCCCTGTGAGCGAGGACACCTCGGTCATGCCAGACATGATCCCGCATCTTCCCCTTCGGTGGGGAGCCAATCGGGGTGCGGGAGTGAACGCAGCTCAGGGAGCACGGAAGCGCCCCGGGCGCACTCCCCGGGAACCGGTGACCCCATGTGTCCGGTGGCGCACGGTTCGTGTTGTGACACAGATATGACGTTGCTGGGCGGTCCATGGGCTTACGGACGGGGGGTGATCGGCGATTACCCTGTCTCTCCCGGCCCCCGCGCAACAGTGATCGGCCGCCCCCTGACCCACTCATCGGAACGCGAGATACATGACCGTCAACGACGATGTCCTGCTTGTCCACGGCGGAACCCCGCTGGAGGGCGAGATCCGTGTCCGCGGTGCGAAGAACCTCGTACCGAAGGCCATGGTCGCCGCCCTGCTGGGCAGCGCGCCGAGCCGCCTGCGCAACGTTCCCGACATCCGTGACGTGCGGGTCGTCCGCGGCCTGCTGCAGCTGCACGGGGTGACGGTCCGCCCGGGCGAGGAGCCCGGCGAGCTGGTGATGGACCCGACGCACGTCGAGAGCGCCAATGTCGCTGACATCGATGCCCACGCGGGTTCCAGCCGTATCCCGATCCTGTTCTGCGGCCCTCTCCTCCACCGTCTCGGTCACGCGTTCATCCCCGGTCTCGGCGGCTGTGACATCGGCGGCCGGCCCATCGACTTCCACTTCGACGTGCTGCGGCAGTTCGGCGCGACCATCGAGAAGCGCGCGGACGGCCAGTACCTGGAGGCGCCGAAGGGCCTGCGGGGTACCAAGATCCGGCTGCCGTACCCGTCCGTCGGCGCGACCGAGCAGGTGCTGCTGACGGCCGTACTCGCCGAGGGCGTAACGGAGTTGTCCAACGCGGCCGTCGAGCCGGAGATCGAGGACCTCATCTGCGTGCTGCAGAAGATGGGCGCGATCATCGCGATGGACACCGACCGCACGATCCGCATCACCGGTGTGGAGCGGCTCGGCGGTTACGCCCACCGCGCCCTCCCGGACCGCCTGGAGGCCGCCTCCTGGGCTTCCGCCGCGCTCGCGACCAACGGCAACATCTACGTCCGCGGCGCCCAGCAGCGGTCGATGATGACGTTCCTGAACACCTACCGGAAGGTGGGCGGCGCCTTCGAGATCGACGACGAGGGCATCCGTTTCTGGCATCCCGGTGGGCAGTTGAAGTCCATCGCGCTGGAGACGGACGTGCACCCCGGTTTCCAGACCGACTGGCAGCAGCCGCTGGTGGTCGCGCTGACCCAGGCCACGGGCCTGTCCATCATCCACGAGACGGTCTACGAGTCCCGTCTGGGCTTCACCTCGGCCCTCAACCAGATGGGCGCCCACATCCAGCTCTACCGCGAGTGCCTGGGCGGCTCCGACTGCCGCTTCGGCCAGCGCAACTTCCTGCACTCCGCGGTCGTCTCGGGACCCACCAGGCTGCAGGGCGCCGACCTGGTCATCCCCGACCTGCGCGGCGGCTTCTCGTACCTCATCGCGGCCCTGGCGGCCGAGGGCACGTCCCGTGTCCACGGCATCGAACTCATCAACCGCGGCTACGAGAACTTCATGGAGAAGCTCGTGGAGCTGGGCGCGAAGGTCGAGCTGCCGGGCAAGGCGCTCGGCTGACGGGTTCTGGCGCCGTACGACGAAGGGGCGGCCCTCCGGTGAAGGAGGGCCGCCCCTTTGACGTCATCGTGCGTCAGAACGCACCGTACGTCGTCCCGTGACGTACGAACGACAAGGTCACTTGCCCTTGGCGGCTTCCTTCAGCTTGCTGCCCGCGGTGACCTTCACGCTGTAGCCGGCGGGAATGTTGATCGGCTCGCCGGTCTGCGGGTTGCGCGCGGTGCGAGCGGCACGGTGGGTGCGCTCAAAGGTCAGGAAGCCGGGGATGGTGACCTTCTCGTCGCCCTTGGCGACGATCTCGCCGACGGTCTCGGCGAACGCGGCCAGCACGGCGTCGGCGTCCTTGCGGGTCACCTCGGCGCGGTCGGCCAGCGCGGCCACCAGCTCACTGCGGTTCATGTTGTTACTCCCGTGTATTTCTTGCCGTTGGGGTGTGCCACGCGACGGATCCGCCCGAGGCACTGCGATGCCGATGCGCTCGCGCCCAGGGACGCATCCTGCCCCTACCTGCGGCGGTAAAGCCAATCCGGCACCCGTAGGAGTCGTGAGAACACCCTGGGGAGTCACACGAAAAGCGCCTGCTCGGCGTCACCCTAGAGTGCGCCCGGCATCGGCTGGTTCCACGACGCGCCGGTGCGGCGGCCGCCGTGGTGATCCTCACAGCCTCTGCACAGTACGGCACGCCGTCACCGGGCCGACGCCCGGCCGCCGCTTTTCCTTCACCCGGGCGGAGCCGGCGGCGCCCGGACCACGGCCCCGGCCCGCCGTCCCGGCCGGGGCGAGCCGCTGTGCCTAGGCCGTGGCTCCGGCCGCCTTCGCGGCCTCGCGGACCGCGCCGGCGACGGCGCCCGCGACCTTGTCGTTGAAGACGCTCGGGATGATGTAGTTCGGGTTCAGCTCGTCCTGTCCGACCACGTCGGCGAGGGCCTTCGCGGCGGCCAGCATCATCTCGGTGTTGACGGTGCGGGACTGGGCGTCCAGCAGGCCGCGGAAGACGCCCGGGAAGACCAGCACGTTGTTGATCTGGTTCGGGAAGTCGGAGCGGCCGGTGGCCACAACGGCCGCCGTCTGACGGGCGATTGCGGGGTCCACCTCGGGGTCGGGGTTCGCGAGCGCGAACACGATGGCGCCGTCGGCCATGGCGGCCACGTCGTCGCCGTCGAGGACGTTCGGGGCGGAGACGCCGATGAACACGTCGGCGTCGCGCACGGCCTCCTTGAGGGTGCCGGTGAGGCCCTCGGGGTTGGTGTTGTCCGCGATCCAGCGCAGCGGCGAGTCGGCCGGGGCGTTCACCAGGTCCTCGCGGCCGGAGTGGACGACACCGTGGATGTCGGCGACGACGGCGTTCTTCACGCCCGCGGCGAGCAGCAGCTTGAGGATGGCCGTACCGGCCGCGCCGGCGCCGGACATCACGACCCGGATGTTCTCGATGGCCTTGTCGGTGACGCGCAGGGCGTTGGTCAGGGCGGCGAGGACGACGATGGCGGTGCCGTGCTGGTCGTCGTGGAAGACGGGGATGTCGAGGGCCTCGCGCAGCCGGGCCTCGATCTCGAAGCAGCGCGGCGCGGAGATGTCCTCCAGGTTGATGCCGGCGAACCCGGGGGCGATCGCCTTGACGATCTCCACGATCGCGTCGCTGTCCTGGGTGTCCAGGCAGATCGGCCAGGCGTCGATACCGGCGAAGCGCTTGAAGAGGGCCGCCTTGCCCTCCATGACGGGCAGGGCCGCCTTGGGGCCGATGTTGCCGAGGCCCAGCACGGCGGAGCCGTCCGTCACGACCGCAACGGAGTTGCGCTTGATGGTGAGGCGGCGGGCGTCCTCGGGGTTCTCGGCGATCGCCATGCAGACGCGGGCCACACCCGGCGTGTAGACCATGGACAGGTCGTCACGGTTGCGGATGGGGTGTTTCGACGCCATCTCGATCTTGCCGCCGAGGTGCATCAGGAACGTACGGTCGGAGACCTTGCCGAGGGTGACGCCCTCAATGCCGCGCAGCTTCTCGACGATCTCCTCGGCGTGGGCCGTGGAGGTGGCCGCGATGGTGACGTCGATACGGAGCTTCTCGTGGCCGGACGCGGTGACGTCGAGGCCGGTCACCGAGCCTCCGGAGGACTCCACCGCGGTGGTGAGCTGCGAGACGGCGGTTCCGCTCGCGGGCACCTCCAGCCGGATGGTCATCGAGTAGGAGACGCTGGGCGCCGTTGCCATGGCCGACTTCCTCTGCTTTCACCGTGTCGCGAGTTGTGCCGTCCGATCGTCGCACCTACCGCGGAGTACGCGGTAGTCGCCCTGGATTGCGGACGTTGTGTTCATGAGCGGTGCCTGCTTGATGCCTGGTTTTCGGAAAACCACTTCCACCATACGAGAAACGATCAGGCGGGAAAAGGGGCGCACAGGGCAAAGAAAGAGACCCACATCACGTCCGTGATGTGGGTCTCCCCCACGCTCATGACACCGACCCGCCATGCTCGCCTCGCGGCAAGTGGTCCCTCGCAGGGACAAAGGTTGGGCCCGGGGGCTTGGATCGGGCCGGTGCCACACCAAGGCTAACAAACCGGCGCCCCAAGGCCATTCCCGTACGGGAGGTTCACAGGAAACTCAGTCCCGCAGCAGGTCCGGCACCCCGGCCGCGTCCGGCTCGTCCCGCTCCCCCGACACCACCGTCAGCTGCTGGGTGGCCCGGGTCAGCGCCACGTAGAGCACGCGCAGCCCGGCCGGCGACTCGTCGGCGATCTCCGCGGGCGACACGACGACCGTCGCGTCGTACTCCAGCCCCTTGGCCTCCAGGCTGCCGAGCGCCACGACCCGGTCGCCGAGCCCGGCCAGCCAGCGCCGGGCCTCCTCGCGCCGGTTCATGGCGACGACCACGCCGACCGTGCCGTCCACCCGCTCCAGCAGCCGCTCGGCCTCGGCCCGCACGGTCCGCGCCAACGACTCCCGTACCACGGTGAAGCGCGGCTCGACCCCGGTGGACCGCACGGCGCTGGGCGCCTCGGAGCCGGGCATGGCGAGCGCGAGCACCTTGGCGGCCAGCTCGGCGATCTCGGCGGGGTTGCGGTAGTTCACCGTCAGCTCGAAGCGGCGCCGGGGCCGGGTGCCCAGGGCCTCGTCGCGGGCCTCGGCCGCCTCGTCCGGGTCGGACCAGGAGGACTGGGCCGGGTCGCCGACCACGGTCCAGGTGGCGTGCCGGCCGCGGCGGCCGACCATGCGCCACTGCATCGGCGTCAGGTCCTGCGCCTCGTCCACGATGACGTGCGCGTACTCGGTGCGCTCCTGCGCGAGGCGCTCGGCCCGCTCCCGCTGCGACTCCTCGCGCACCGGCATCAGCTCCTCCAGGCCGGTGAGCTGGTCCAGCGGGTCGAGCTCGCGCTTCTTCCGCGGCCGGGCCGGGGCGCCGAGGATCGCCTGGAGCTCGTCGAGCATGGCGATGTCGTGCACGGAGCACCCGTCCCGCTGGAGCGAGCGGGCGACCTTGCGGACCTCGCCGGGGTTGAGGATCCGGCGGGCCCAGCGGCCGAGCCGCCTGTCGTCGGCCATGGCGGCGAGCACGGCCTTCGGGGTGAGCTCGGGCCACCAGGCGTCGAGGAAGGCGATGAAGGAGTCCTCGGACGTGACGTCCTCGTCGAAGGAGGAGCGCAGCTCGGCGGCCAGCTCGGGGTCGGTGTGCCGGGCGGCCGACCCCGACTTGGCCCACAGCGCGTCCAGCAGCAGCTTGCGGGCGCGCGGACGCAGCAGGTTGACGGGCGCGGTGCCGCCGAGGGCGGTGCGGCGGATGCGTTCCAGCTCCTCCGCCTCCAGCTCCAGCCGGCGTCCGAAGGCGACGACGCGGAGGCGGGAGGGCGGGCCGCCGAAGGCCCGCGGCCCGGTGTCCTCGGCAGCGGCGGGCCGGGGGGCGGGCCCCAGTTCCAGGGCGCCCCGGGCGGCCTTCCGCAGCACCTTCAGCATCCGGTACGAGCCCTTGGCGCGGGCCACGGCCGGGGAGTCGTACAGCGTGGCCTCCGTGCCGTCGACCAGCGAGCCGATGGCACGGATGGCGACCTGGCCCTCCTCGCCGAGCGAGGGCAGCACGCCCTCGGTGTAGGCCACGAGCAGCGGGGTCGGCGAGACGATCAGGATGCCGCCCGCGTACCGGCGTCTGTCCTGGTAGAGCAGGTAGGCGGCGCGGTGCAGGGCGACGGCCGTCTTTCCGGTTCCCGGGCCGCCCTCCACATAGGTGATGGAGGCGGCGGGGGCGCGGATGACCAGGTCCTGCTCGGCCTGGATGGAGGAGACGATGTCCCGCATGGTGTGGCTGCGGGCCTGGCCGAGGGCGGCCATCAGGGCGCCGTCGCCGATGACGGGGAGCTCTCGGCCGTCGAGGCGGGCGGTCAGCTCGGGCCGCATCAGGTCGTCCTCGACGCCGAGGACCCGGCGTCCCTTGGACCGGATGACCCGGCGCCGCACGACCCGCCCGGGGTCCACCGGAGTGGCCCGGTAGAAGGGGGCGGCGGCGGGCGCCCGCCAGTCGATGACCAGCGGCGCGTAGTCCTCGTCGAGCACGCCGATACGCCCGATGTGCAGGGTCTCGGCGATGTCGGCGGTGTTGTCGTCCCGCACGGCGCCTTCGGCGGGCTCCACGGCGGTGTAGGCGCCGTCGGGCCCCTTCTTGCCGTCCTTGCCGAGCAGCAGGTCGATGCGCCCGAAGAGAAAGTCCTCGAACTCGTTGTTGAGCCGGTTCAGATGGATGCCGGCCCGGAAGACCTGCGCGTCCCGCTCGGCCAGCGCGCCAGGGGTGCCGACCTGGCCGCGCTTGGCCGCGTCGTGCATCAGGAACTCGGCCTCGTGGATCTTCTCCTCGAGACGCCGGTACACCCGGTCCAGGTGTTCCTGTTCGACGCCGATCTCCCGGTCACGGACGGAATCCTGTCCGTCGTGTGCCGGGCCGACCGCGGACTGCTGAACCTGAGCGGCCACCGGGCCCCCTTCTGACGTGCTGGGCAGCCGTCAACCGTACGCGAAGGGGGCCCGTCGAAGCTACGGCAGCTACGCGTTCACCTGCACCAGCTTCTTGCCCTGGAAGGTCACGACCTCGAAGTGGTCGATCTCGTTGGGCTTGAAGGCCGCCGCGCCGCCGATGTAGAGCGGCTTCTTGGACTCCGGTGTCTTGCCGTTCGGGATGCCGTAGCCGGCGTCCGGTACGGACCAGGAGGACATCGTCACCCGCTGGCCGTTCTTCGCGACGAGCACCAGGGAGCACTTGATCGGACCCGTGGCGTTCTTCAGCTCCAGGACCGTCTGGGTGCCCCAGTCCTTCTGGGCCATGGCGACGGTGGCGCTGATCTGGGACGACGGGTCCGTGGCCGATTTCTTGTCGGGCATGGCCTCGAAGGTCGTCTGCGCCGAGGACGCGGTGACCTGGCCCCCGCTCCCGCCCGAGCCGCTGTTGACCGCCACCGCGGCCAGCGGCCCGGCGATGATCAGCGCGGCGGCCGCGGCGATCATGTAGAAGGAGCGCCGGCGCTTCTGGGCGCGCTTCTCCGCCACCTCGTCGACCAGCTTCTCCACGATCCGCGGGCTGGGCTTGGCGGACAGCGACTCGCCGATCGCGGGGGTGCTGCCGGAGCCCGGCAGGTCCGCGAGCGCGGCCAGCATCGGCTCCATCCCGGCCAGCTCGTCGAGCTGCTGGGCGCACCACTCGCAGCCGGCGAGGTGCGCCTCGAAAGCGGTTGCCTCGGCGTCGTCGAGAATCCCGAGGGCATAGGCGCCGACGGTCTCGTGCTCGCTCGGCACGGAAGATCCCGATTGGGGGCTCATGGGCCCAGACATACCCGGACCGCCTGCACCGAATCCCTGCATACCCCCGTAACCACTGCTCATCACGCCGTCACCCCCCGCTCCTCCAGTGCCAGCTTCATCGATCGCAGGGCGTAGAACACCCGAGAGCGCACCGTGCCGCTGGGGATGCCCAGCGTCTCGGCCGCCTCATTGACCGTACGCCCCTTGAAGTACGTCTCGACCAGTACCTCCCGGTGGGCCGGGGTCAGGTCGTCGAGCGCGTCCGACAGCGTCATCAGCCACAGCGCCTTGTCGATCTCGTCCTCCGCGGGGATGACCTCCAGCGGCGACGGATCGACCTCCTGCGGCCGGGCCTGCCGGCTGCGGTGGCCGTCGATGACGATGCGGCGCGCGACCGTCACCAGCCAGGGGCGTACCGAACCGGTCGCCCGATTGAGCTGACCGGCGTTCTTCCAGGCACGGATGAGCGTTTCCTGTACGACGTCCTCGGCGCGCTGCCGATCACCGGCGACCAGCCGCAGGACATACGCGAGCAGGGGTCCGGCGTGCTCTCGATACAGCGCACGCATCAACTCCTCATCCGGCTCCGAGGGCTGTGAGGACATGCGATGTCGGGCCCTCGATCCACGTTCATTGGCCACGGCCGCATCCTTGCGCACGCCCACCTCCGGTGTCCGGGGGTTCCCCCAGTCGGTCGCTCGCCCACCCGTACGGAAGGAAGCGGCGCAGTGTTCAAACGGAGGGCACAATTTCTCGGGGGCTGACGTGACGACAGGGACATGCGAGCACATTCCCCCCGCTCGATCTTTACAATTCCGGCACATCGCCGGGGACTTCCGGCGCATCACCGGGGGCGGCTCGCGATTCCCGTGTACGGGGCACCAAAACCCGGTGTTACGAAGATCACGCCCGAGAGAGCGCGGCCCGCCGCCGGTGCCGGGCCACCCGCTCCCGGTTCCCGCACACCTCGCTGGAACACCATCTCCGGCGCCGCCCCCGGGAGGTGTCGAGGTACACGAGCGGGCAGTTGTCCCCCTCACACTCCCGGACGGCGGCCCGGGCGACGGGATCGGTGAGCAGCTCCACGGCGTCCCGCGCGACGAGCGCGAGCAGGGCGGCGCAGGCCGGCGGGTCGGCCAACTCCCTTGTGAGCCCGCCGTCCGCACCGCGTACCGCACGCGGGACGGGGGTGGCGGCCCGGGCAACCTCGTTGACCCGCCGGAGCGCGCTCTCGTACGACGGCGTGTCCGGCGCATGCGGGGTGCGCACCAAGATCCCGATGTGGGCGCGCAGTTCCCGGAACGCGACGAGCCAGGAGGCGTCGGCATGCCCGAGCGCCGTCCCCTCTGGCACGAGCCCCACCCCACCGATCCACGCGCACAACGCCTCGACGCCGTCCAGCCGTTCGCCCGGATGCGTGGTCGCGAGGAGATCGAGACAGATCCGTCCGGCGTCGAACCGTGGCTCGTAAGGGGGTGTCGCCGTACCCAGTGCCATGCGCCTGTCACCGCCTAGGCAGGAAGCGTGGGGCTCTTCTCCGTGAGGTTCTCCACTTCACAGTGCCCGCCCGGGGGCCGGGCCGGAACCCCTCGTACCTGTCCTTCAGCCGACGCCGGGGGTCCGGCGCAGGACCAGGGAGACGAAGCCGAAGGCGTCCCGGTAGACACGCAGCCATTCGGTGCGACGGACGGTGGCGGTCTCCAGCACCTGCGAGCTGTCGGGATCCTCGGGATGATCCAGGGCCCATGCGGCCAGCGAACCCCAGCAGGCCCACTCGTAGTCGTCCAGCTCCCGACGCGTGCTGACGTGCCCGTCGACCGGGGTCCAGCCGTCGGCGACGACACGGTCCACGGTGGTCGCGAGGTCGGTGAAGTCCCCGAGCATCTCGACGGCCTCCGGAGACGGAGGGCGCTCCCAGAAACCGTCACCGATGAGAACACGGCCGCCGGGAGCCAGGTGCCTGTGAGCCGCGGCCAGGGTGGGGAGCAGGCCGCCGAAGGCATGCGCGGCCCCGAAGCTGAGGATCACGTCGAACGGCTCGGTGGACGCGAAGTCCCCGGCGTTCTGCCGATGGAGGACCAGTCGCTCCCGCACGCCGCGTTCGCGCGCCGCGGTGGCCGCCCGGGCCAGGTCCTCCTCGGAGATGTCCACGCCCTCGGCGTGCACCCCCGGTCGCATGGCCAGGGCCCGCAGGAGCCATTCCCCGCCACCGCAGCCGAGGTCGAGCACCCGCTCGTCGCCCCTGACGAGGCCGCGCTCCAGCAGCCGGCGGACCGAGTCGTCGTCGAGCGGGGACTTGACGGGGTGTCCGCGATGCGCGATCCGGGACATCTGTTCACGATCCATCGGTGCAGCGTGCCAGCACCGGAGGTCGCGCCGCACCCCCATTTACGGCGCCTACGCGTCCGCGTACTTCGCGTCCGTCGCCGGGTCCAGGGCCAGGCGGTAGCCGCGTTTGACCACCGTCTGGATCAGCTTGGGGGCGCCGAGGGCCGTGCGGAGGCGGGCCATCGCCGTCTCCACCGCGTGTTCGTCCCGCCCGGCGCCGGGCAGCGCGCGCAACAGATCCGCCCGCGCCACCACCCAGCCGGGGCGGCGGGACAGGGCCCGGAGCAGGGACATGCCGGCCGGGGGGACCGGCTTCAGGGCGCCGTCGACCAGGACCGCGTGACCGCGGATCTCCACCCGGTGGCCGGCGATCGGCAACGCCCTTGACCGGTTGGGCAGTTCCTGGCACAGGAGTTGGACCAGGGGGCCGAGGCGGAAGCGTTCCGGCTGGATCGTGTCCACGCCCTGGGCCTGGAGGGGGATCGCCGTGACCGGGCCCACGCAGGCCGGGAGGACGTCGTGGGCGAGGGCCGACAGCAGCTCCTCCAGCAGGCCCCGCGTCGTGGCCCGGGAGAGCAGGGACGCGGCCGCGGGCGCGCTGGTGAAGGTCAGCGCGTCCAGGGAGCGGGAGACCGTCGCGTCCAGGAGGCGGTCCAGCGGGGTGATGTCCTCCGGGGGCATCCAGCGGTACACCGGGACCGGGACCACCTCCGCTCCCCCGGCCCGCAGGGATTCGACGAAGCCGGGCAGCGGCTCGCCGTGCAGCTGTACGGCGACACGGCGGCCGGCGACGCCCTCCTCCAGCAGCCGGTCCAGGACCTCGGCCAGGGACTCCGAGGACGGGGACCACTCCTCCGTCAGACCCGCCGCACGGATCGCTCCCTTGACCTTCGGCCCCCTGGCCAGCAGCTCGGCGCCGCGCAGCCCGCCGAGCAGCTGCTCGCCGAG
Source organism: Streptomyces sp. NPDC001093 (assembly GCF_040298985.1). Lineage (NCBI taxonomy): Bacteria > Bacillati > Actinomycetota > Actinomycetes > Kitasatosporales > Streptomycetaceae > Streptomyces > Streptomyces sp. NPDC001093. The sequence continues at coordinate 16,169 of NZ_JBEPBF010000120.1, forward strand.
GCCCCAGCCGTCGGCGGCCTCTACCCAGCCCCGGAAGCCGATCGCCGTGGTGGCCACGACCACGTCGGGCACCTGGTCGATGATCTCCTTCGTCGCGGCGAGGAGTTCGCCGTCGTCGGCCAGCGGCACGATGCGCAGGGCCGGTGCGTGCAGGACGGCCGCACCGCGCCGCTGGAGCAGGGCGCCCAGCTCGTCGGCCCGGCGCGCGGCGGTGACGCCCACGGTGAATCCCGCGAGCGGACCAGGCTCGACGGCTCCGGGGGGCTGCTCTTCGTCGTCCATGGGCTCTCCTAGCTGACCGGCGCGCGAATCGAGCCTGTCAACGGCGCGTCACAGCCTCGGTTCGGCTTCATTGCACCGGTGTTACGTCACACTTCGGCGTAGCTGAGCTGCGCCTTTGTCTCCGAAGCCGCCACCGGCACGGCCTGTCGCGCCGGGCGGCGAAGGTATACGGCCCACGTCACCACGAAGCAGAGTCCGTAGAAGGCGAGGAAGGCGACGAACGCTCCGGTGCCGGTGCCGTAGGACAGGAAGGACTGGCGGAAGGCGAGGTTGATGCCGACTCCGCCGAGCGCGCCGACCGCGCCGATCAAGCCCATGGAAGCACCGGACAGCCGGCGGCCACAGGCCACGGCCTCCTCCCCCTCCAGGCCCTTCGCCAGGGCCTTCGCCTGGAAGATGCCCGGGATCATCTTGTACGTCGAGCCGTTGCCGAGCCCGCTGAGCACGAACAGGACGACGAAGACGGACACGAACAGCGGCAGCGACTTCTGCCGGCTCGCGGCGATCAGGACGCCGGTGGCGGCGGCCATGGCGACGTAGTTCCACAGGGTGATGCGGGCGCCGCCGAAACGGTCGGCGAGCCGCCCGCCGAGGGGGCGGATCAGGGAGCCGAGCAGCGGGCCGATGAAGGTGAGGTACGCCGCCTGCAGCGGGGTGCGGCCGAACTGGATCGTCAGGACCTGGCCGAAGGCGAAGCTGTAGCCGATGAAGGACCCGAAGGTGCCGACGTAGAGGAAGGACATGATCCAGGTGTGGCCGTCCTTCGCGGCGTCCTTGGCCGCGCCGGTGTCGTTCTTCACGGAAGCGAGGTTGTCCATGAAGAGAGCGGCCAGAACGGCGGCCACGACGATCAGCGGGATGTAGATGCCCAGCAGGACCCGCGGGCCGCCGCTCGCGCCGATGACCGCGAGGGCGACCAGCTGGATGACGGGCACGCCGATGTTGCCGCCGCCCGCGTTCAGGCCGAGCGCCCAGCCCTTCTTCTTCAGCGGGAAGAAGGCGTTGATGTTGGTCATGGAGGAGGCGAAGTTGCCGCCGCCGATGCCTGCCAGGAGACCGACCACGAGGAACGTGGTGAAGGACGTGCCCGGCTTCATCACCGCGAAGGCCGCGATCGTCGGGATCAGCAGCAGGCTCGCCGAGATGATCGTCCAGTTGCGGCCGCCGAACACGGCCACGGCGAAGGTGTAGGGGACGCGTACGACCGCGCCGACGAGGGTGACCATCGAGGTCAGCAGGAACTTGTCGGCGGGCGTGAGGCCGTACTGCGGGCCCATGAACAGGACGAGGACGGACCACAGGGTCCAGATCGAGAAGCCGATGTGCTCGGAGAGGACGGAGAACCAGAGGTTCCGGTTGGCGATCCGCTGCCCGGTCGCCGTCCAGAATCCCTCGTCCTCCGGGTCCCAGCGTTCGATCCAGCGGCCACTGCGACGGGTTGGGGCTGTTGGGGCTGGGGCTGTCATCACGCCTCCACTGGGCTCCGGCTGCTCGGTCTGCCGTCGACCTGCCATCGACCGGCTCAGCCCGAAGGTAGGGAGGGCGCGTTTCCTGCCTGTGGCTGTGAGTGACCGGAAGGGAACGTTGCTCTCACTCGGCGCGGGGGCGGCCGGTGAGGGCCGCTCAGGGCTGCATGACAGCGGCGTCGGCGGCCGGAATCCATCCCTCGGCCGGTCGCCGCAGCCACCCCTCCGCCGCCGCGAGCCCGGCCGCCGCCCGCCGCAGCGCGTCCAGTGCGGGATGGACCAGCCCCTTCCGCCACACCAGGGAGACCGGCGACAGCGGGACCGGATCGACGAGCGGGCGGCGGACGGTGCGGGGCATGGCCGGAAAGTCGACCACGGCCAGCACCGGGTGCCGGGTCTTGGCCATGATCCGCTCGAACTCCTCGTCCCCGACGGCCAGCGGCAGGGGCGCGGCGAGCCGGATGCCACGCCCCTCGAAGAGGCGCCTCGCCAGGTCGGTCCACTCCAGGGTGCGCGGGTTCCCGGCGCCGGCGTACACGGTCTCGCCGGCCAGCGCGGCCACCGGCACCTCGGCGCGGGCGGCCAGCGGATGGTCCTCGGGCAGTACGACGGCCATCGGCTCGTAGCGCACCGGCTGCTGCTCCAGACCGGAGCGCAGCGCCGGGTCCAGGCCGGCGAAACGGCCGAAGGAGGCGTCCAGCCGGCCGGCCAGCACGTCGGCGGCGGCCCCGGTCAGACCGCTCTCGTAGCGGGCCATCAGCTCGCAGTCGGGGGCGAGTTCACGGGCCCGGTGCAGCACGCGGCGGCCGGTGACCAGACCCGGTGAGTTGAGGTCCACGAGCAGCGGGCGGGACCGGCCGGGGGCGAAGGCGGCGAGCAGGTCGTCCTGGGCGGCGAGGACCCGCCGGGCGTACGGCAGCAGACGCTCACCGTCAGCGGTCGGCGTCACCTGCCGGGTCGTCCGCAGGAACAACTCGGCACCCAGCTCCCGCTCCAGGCGGCGTACGTCCCGGCTGAGCGCCTGCTGGGCGACGTACAGGCGGGCCGCGGCGCGGGTGAAGTGCAGTTCCTCGGCCACGGCGACGAAGGCGCGCAGGAGGCGGGGCTCTATGCCGGCGGGGACGGACATGACCGTGAACTTACAACACAGGTGCGTGAATCGGCACGGAGAAGGTGTTGGACCCCGTGATCCCCTCGGGGCGAGGGTGAGTCCATGTCCTCGGTCATGTCCACAACCAGCGGCTACCGCCGCCTCCTCGGCCTCCCCGGCGCCCGCGCCTTCACCACCGGCAACCTCCTCGCCCGGCTGCCCATGGGCATGTTCAGCGTGAGCGCCGTCGTGATGATCGCCGGCTCGCGGGGCTCGTACGCCCTCGCCGGTGCCGTCACCGCGACCGGCCTCGCGGCGACCGCGCTGGCCGGGCCCTGGATCGCCCGGCTCGTCGACCGGCACGGGCAGGCCCGGATCGCCGTACCGGCCACGCTCGTCGCCGTGCTCGGCAGCCTCGCCCTGCTGCTGTGCGTGCACTACGACGCCCCGGACTGGACCCTGTTCGCCGCCTACGCGCTCACCGCGGCCACCCCGAACATCGGCGGCCTGTCCCGCGCCCGCTGGGCCCATCTGCTGCGTGACGACCCGGGCGCGCTGCACACCGCGAACTCCTTCGAACAGGCCGCCGACGAGCTGTGCTTCATGCTCGGCCCGGTGCTGGCCTCCTTCCTCACCGGCACGTTCTTCCCGGAGGCGGGCACGCTCACGGGCGCGGTGCTGCTGCTCGCCGGCATGCTGCTGTTCACCGCCCAGCGGGCCACCGAGCCGCCGGTGCGGGCCCGTTCACAGGCGTCCTCGCCGCTGCGCAGCCCGGGCATCCCGCCGCTGCTGGCCTGTTTCACCGCGACCGGGGCGGTGTTCGGCTCGGTGGAGGTCGTCACCCTCGCCTACGCCGACGCGCAGGGGCATCGTGCGGCGGCCGGTGCGGTACTCGCGCTGCAGGCGGCGGGGTCGTGCGCGGCGGGTCTGCTGTACGGCGCGCTGAAGCCGACGGGGGTGCGGCTGGGGCACTGCCTGGCGGGCATGGCCGTACTGATGACACTGCCGTGGGCTGCCGCGGGCCTCGCCGGTTCGCTGTGGGCGTCGGCGGGTGCGCTGCTGGTGGCGGGGATGGCCACGGCGCCGACGATGGTCACGGCGATGACGCTGGTACAGCGGCGCACCCCGGCCGACCGTCTGAACGAGGGGATGAGTCTGATGGTGACGGGACTGCTGACGGGGATCGCCTGCGGCTCGGCGGTGGGGGGCTGGGCGGCGGAGCACTCGTCGCCGGCCTCCGCGTACGTCGTACCGGCGGCCGCCGCTGCCCTGGCCCTGGGGGTGGGCACGCTCAGCCGCGCCGGCGGGGTGCCGCTGCGAGGGCCCGTAAGGGGCGCGGGGAACTGCGCGACCAGCCAGAGCGCACCCGCAGACGCATGACGGCGCCCGACCCAAAGACAATGGCCCCGTCGCCAGAAGCGACGGGGCCGGTGCCCACATGGGGTAACCCCCGGAGGGGCTTGGTGGAGATGGCGGGAATCGAACCCGCGTCCAACGGTGCGGAATCAGGGCTTCTCCGTGTGCAGTCCGCTTCGCTTTTCTCGGCCCCGGCGATCACGCGAACAAGTCGCCGACGGGCTCAGTCACTGTTTGGTTTCCCTCTTCACCCCGTGACCGGGATCAAGGTTTAGTTCCCTAGCTGATGCCAGGATCCGGGTCGGGAACAGCCCCGGGCTGACACTTCGCAAGTCGCTACTTAGGCAGCGAGGGCGAAGGAATCGCGCTTGGTGTTGGCGATTATTTTTTTCGGCCTGTGGTTTACGAGATCATGGCCGCTTCCTCGACACGCTTCCCCTGCTTCGACAGCCGCTGTCGAAACCGATCATCCCCATGTTGATTTCTCAAGGTTCACACCGGCCGCTGACGTCCGGTGCTGCTGCCATCGTACGGGAACAACGCAGGTCGGTGCCAGCGTATTCCCGCTAGCCCCGCTGCTTGCGGCGCGCCGCCGACATCGCGCGGTCCGCCTCGCGCCGGTCCTGCTTCTCGCGCAGGGTCTGGCGCTTGTCGTACTCCTTCTTGCCCTTGGCGAGCGCGATCTCGATCTTGGCGCGGCCGTCCTTGAAGTACAGGGCGAGGGGCACGATCGTGTGCCCCGTCTCCTGGGACTTGGACTCCAGCTTGTCGATCTCCGTGCGGTGCAGCAGCAGCTTGCGCTTGCGGCGGGCGCTGTGGTTGGTCCAGGTGCCCTGGCTGTACTCGGGGACGTGCACGTTGTGCAGCCACGCCTCGTGACCGTCCAGTTGCACGAAGCCGTCGACCAGCGAGGCCCGACCCTGACGCAGCGACTTCACCTCGGTGCCCATGAGGACCAGACCGGCCTCGTAGGTGTCGAGGATGTGGTAGTCGTGCCGCGCCTTCTTGTTCTGCGCGATCAGCTTGCGCCCTTTTTCCTTAGCCATAGTGCCGACCATTTTGGCACCACACCGGGGGTGGGAGTACAGCCGATTACGCGTGGCTACGAGGGGTCACCCAGGCCGGTGAGGACCGTCTCGGCCCGGGGCAGGGCCTCCTCCGGGTCCGCGTCCAGGTCCGGGGTGATGCCCCGGGCGTCGACCGCGTGGCCGGAGGGGGTGCGGTAGTGGCCGACGGTCAGCTCGGCCACCGAGCCGTCGGGCAGCTCGCTCGGCATCTGGATGGAGCCCTTGCCGAAGGTGCGCGAGCCGATCACCACCGCGCGGCCCCGGTCCTGCAGGGCCCCGGTGAGCATCTCGGCCGCGCTCATCGTGCCGCCGTCGACCAGGGCGACCAGGGGCCGGGTGGTGTCGCCGCCGGGGTCGGCGTGCAGGGAGCGCTGGGCGCCGTCGACGTCGTACGTGGCGACCAGGCCGCCGTCGAGGAAGGCGGAGGCGGTGTCCACCGCCTCGGTGACCAGGCCGCCGGAGTTGCCGCGCAGGTCGAGGACGATCCCGTCGCCGGCCGGGGCCTGCCGCACCGCGGCGCGGACGGTGTCCCCGGAGCCCTTGGTGAACGCGGCGATCTTGATGACGGTGACCCCGCCGGGCAGCCGGCGCACGGTCACGGAGTCGGTGGACAGGCTGGCCCGGTGCAGGGTCTCGGTCCACGCGCGCGTGCCGCGCTGCAGGCCGAGGGTGACGGCCGTGCCCGCGGCCGCTTCGTCGGCGTCGCCGCGCAGTAAGGAGACCACCTCGGTGACCGGCCGCCCGTCGACCTTGCTGCCGTCGACGCTGCGCAGCCGGTCGCCCTTGCGGATCCCGGCCGCGGCGGCCGGCGAGCCCGGCTGCACCCTGGTCACCTCGATGCGGCCGTCCCGCTCGCGCCGCGCCCACAGGCCGACGCCGGTGTAGCGGCCGTCGAGGGACTCCTGGAACTCCTGGTACTCGCCCTCGGAGTACACCGCGCCCCAGCGGTCCCCGCTGCGGCTGACGGCCCGCTCGGCGGCCTCCATCGGGGACTTGCCGTCGGCCATCGCCTCGGCGGCGGCCCGCTGGACGTCCTCGTGGCTCGTGGCCGTACGCGCCGGCCCGGTGACGGGTCTGCGCGCGGTGGCCTCGGGCTCCGGGAAGGAGCCGGTGGCGGCGCCGGTGACCAGGACGCCGGCGAAGACCAGTGTCAGGGCGGCCCCGCGGCGGATGCTGCGGGGCCGGCAGAACAGGTCTCGGCCTGGCACGGCGGGGAGTCCTCGGCCTGACATGGCGGTGAGTCTAGGACAACGCGAAGGGCCGTACGGGCGGATGCCCGTACGACCCTCTTGGCATGCGTCACACCTTCAGGTACTTGCGCAGCGCGAAGAACGCCGCAAGTGACGGCATGAGAACGCTGGTTGCGAGGATCAGCGGCAGCTTGGTCAACACCGCGTCCCAGCCGACGAAGTTGATGAGCGTGAGGTGGTGGGAGAGGTCCATGCCGTGGTCGATGGTGAAGTACCGGCCGACCACCAGGGCCACACAGGCGAGTCCGCCGCCGATGAGTCCGGCGACCGCGGCCTCGGCGATGAACGGCGCCTGGATGTAGAAGCCCGAGGCACCGACCAGGCGCATGATCCCGGTCTCGCGCCGGCGACTGAACGCCGAGACGCGCACGGTGTTGATGATCAGCAGCAGCGCGACGATCAGCATCATCGCCATCACGCCGAGCGCGCCGCGGTTCATCAGGTTCAGCAGCGTGAAGAGGTTGTCCAGGATGCCCTTCTGGTCCTGCACGGACTGCACACCGGGACGGCCGTTGAAGGCGGACGCGATCACCTGGTACTTCTGCGGGTCCTTCAGCTTGATCCGGTACGACTCCTGCATCTGGTCCGGCGTGAGCGAACTGGCCAGCGGTGAGTTGCCGAACTGCTCCTTGTAGTGCTTGTACGCCTCGTCCTGCGACTCGTACGCCACCTTCTCGACGACCGGCATCTTCTGCAGGTCCGAGAGGATCTGCTTCTTCTGGTCCTCGGTCACCGCGCCCTTGGCGCAGTTGACGTCCGAGTCGGCGTCGTGCTTGTTGCACAGGAAGATCGAGACGTTGACCTTGTCGTACCAGTAGCCCTTCATGGTGCTCACCTGGTCGCTCATCAGCAGCGAGCCGCCGAAGAGCGCCAGGGACAGGGCGACGGAGACGATGACGGCGAAGGTCATCGTCAGATTGCGGCGGAGACCGACACCGATCTCCGACAGGACGAACTGGGCGCGCATGGCGTCTTGTCGAGCCTTTCGGTCGTGAACTTGCTTAGTGCTGGTAGCCGTAGACGCCGCGGGCCTGGTCGCGGACGAGGCGGCCCTTCTCCAGCTCGATGACGCGCTTACGCATCTGGTCCACGATGTTCTGATCGTGCGTCGCCATGATGACCGTGGTGCCCGTCCGGTTGATGCGGTCGAGCAGCTTCATGATGCCGACGGAGGTCTGCGGGTCGAGGTTGCCGGTGGGCTCGTCGGCGATCAGCAGCTTGGGCCGGTTGACGAAGGCCCGCGCGATGGCCACGCGCTGCTGCTCACCACCGGAGAGCTCACCGGGCATCCGGTCCTCCTTGCCGCCGAGCCCGACGAGATCGAGCACCTGCGGCACGGACTTGCGGATCTCGCCGCGGGACTTGCCGATGACCTCCTGGGCGAAGGCCACGTTCTCCGCGACGGTCTTGTTCGGCAGGAGCCGGAAGTCCTGGAACACCGTCCCCAGCTGGCGGCGCATCTGCGGCACCTTCCAGTTGGAGAGGCGCGCGAGGTCCTTGCCCAGCACGTGCACCTGGCCGTGGCTGCACCGCTCCTCGCGGAGGACCAGCCGCAGGAAGGTGGACTTTCCGGAGCCGGAGGACCCCACGAGGAACACGAACTCGCCCTTCTCCACCTCGAGGGAGACATCCCTGAGTGCGGGGCGGGTCTGCTTGGGGTAGACCTTGGAGACATTGTCGAATCGGATCACGGATGCACCACGCGTCGCCGGGGGTAGATGAGCGTGACCATACGCGAACCGGGTGTGCAAGTGCAGTCGCAGGTCGAGGTTGGGTAAGGCTTGTACGTTTTTGTACCGGCCCCGGTTCTCTCCTGGTTCCCCCTCGGTTCGCTCCCGGCTCTCCGAGGCCCCGCGCACGCTCCGCGGGAACCTGGCACAGTGGAGGGGGGAACGTTCTCGGTCCCGTGAGCGTTGATACGAGTGATGGCCGGTGCGAGGAGGGCGAGCGCATGACGTACGACCGGTTGGTGTGCGCGAACTGCGCGGCGCCCGTGAGCGAGGGCAGGTGCCCGGTGTGCCGTGCCAACCGCGAGCGACTGCAGCAAGAGGGTTTCCTGGGCGGGGTGAACCCGATGGCGCTGATCGCGCTGCTGGCGGTGCTGATCGCCGCCGTGGCGCTGCTGGCGCACCAGACCGCGTGAGACCGGCGTCCGGTAACCGGCACGTGTAAGAAAAGCCTCAGAAACCCGTCAGGGCCCGGAGCGTCGGCTCCGGGCCCTTCCGTGTGCGCGGCGAGCGCGCCGCGTCACCGTGGGGTCACACTCAGGCGGCAGCGCCGCCACGGCCGTTGACCAGACGCGGCAGAACGCGGAAGCCGATACCGCCGGCGATCATCGTCGCGGCGCCGATCAGCAGGAACGCGGTCTGACCGGCACCGGTCTCGGCGAGCTGCTTGCCGCCGCCCTGGGGCTGGTTGTCGGAGCCGGTGTCGGTGAGCTGCGAGGAACCCTGGTCCTGGGTGGCGGGGCCGTTGCCGCCCTGCGGGTTGTCGTTGTTGCCGCCGGTGGTGCTGCCGCCCGTGGTGGAGGAACCGCCGCCGGTGGTGCTGCCACCCGTGGTGCTGCCGCCGCCGGTGGTGCCGCCGCCGGTGGTGCTGCCGCCACCGGTGGTGCTGCCGCCGCCAGTGGTGCCACCGGTGCCGGTCGTCCCACCGGTGCCAGTCGTCCCACCGGTGCCAGTCGTGCCACCAGTGCCGGTCGTCCCACCGGTGCCAGTCGTGCCACCAGTGCCAGTCGTGCCACCAGTGCCGGTCGTGCCACCAGTGCCGGTGGTGCCACCGGTCCCGTTGTCACCGCCGGTGGTCGTGTCGCCGCCGGTCGTGGTGTCGCCACCGGTCGTGGTGTCGCCACCGCCGATGACGCCGCCGATGGTGACGTCACCGCCAGTGGTCGTGTTGCCACCGGCGGTCGTGTCGCCGCCGGTCGTGGCGTCGCCACCGGTGGTCGTGGCGTCGCCGCCGGTGGTGGTCCCGGCGGTGGTGGTCCCGCCGGTGGTGGGGCAGACAGCGAGGTCACAGCCGCCGTCACCGCCGTCGGTACCGCCGTCGCCCTCGCCGTTCGCGTGTGCGCCCAGGCTGATCGGGCCCGCCTGGACCTCGAAACCCGCGGCGGAGGCCGCGCCGGCTGCGGTCAGTGACGCACCGGCCGCGATCACGGCGCCGGCGGCTATCCGCGCGACCCGGATCCGCGTCTTCTTCGTCATATGGTTGCTACCCCCAGTAGCTGTTCGTCAATGAGGCGGCGCATGGGGCGTTGCCGTGATCGACGGGAGGCAGCCGGTGACGAAGTCGCGTCAACTCATTCCCCCGGTTCACATGCGCCCCTGAAGTACGCATGCCACGCTTAACCCTTCCGATTTTTCAAAGCAACGTCAAGGCCGTTGCGGGCGCAATGTCCTGTCGGGGGGTGTTTGCGGCGAGTTGAAGCCTGTGAGTGTGATGTAGAACCCAGACAAAAGACAACTGCCGCCCCGCGGGCGGCAGTTGTCATGTCGACAAAGTTACTTCTCCTGCTGCTTGCGCCAGCGAATACCGGCCTCCAGGAACCCGTCGATCTCACCGTTGAACACGGCCTCGGGGTTGCCGACCTCGTGCTCGGTGCGCAGGTCCTTGACCATCTGGTACGGGTGCAGCACGTACGAACGCATCTGGTTGCCCCAGGAGTTGCCGCCGTCGCCCTTGAGGGCGTCCATCTTGGCCTGCTCCTCCTGCCGGCGCCGCTCCAGCAGCTTGGCCTGGAGGACGTTCATGGCGGTGGCCTTGTTCTGGATCTGCGACCGCTCGTTCTGGCAGGAGACCACGATGCCGGTGGGGAGGTGGGTGATGCGGACCGCGGAGTCGGTCGTGTTGACACCCTGGCCACCGGGCCCGGAGGACCGGTAGACGTCGATGCGCAGGTCGCTCTCGTCGATCTCGACGTGGTCGGACTGCTCGACGACGGGCAGCACTTCCACGCCCGCGAAGGAGGTCTGGCGGCGGCCCTGGTTGTCGAAGGGCGAGATGCGCACCAGGCGGTGCGTGCCCTGCTCGACGGAGAGGGTGCCGTAGGCGTACGGCGCCTGGACGGCGAAGGTGGTCGACTTGATGCCGGCCTCTTCGGCGTACGACGTCTCGATCAGCTCGGTCTTGTAGCCGCGCTGCTCGGCCCAGCGCAGATACATGCGCTGGAGCTTCTCGGCGAAGTCCGCGGCGTCGACGCCGCCGGCCTCGGCGCGGATGTTGACGAGCGCCTCACGGGCGTCGTACTCGCCGGACAGGAGGGTACGGACCTCCATCTCGTCCAGCGCCTTGCGCACCGCGACCAGCTCGGACTCGGCCTCGGCGCGGGTGTCCGGGTCGTCCTCCTCCTCGGCCATCTCGAAGAGGACGGCGAGATCGTCGATCCGACCGCGCAGCGCCTCCGCCTTCCTGACCTCGGCCTGGAGGTGGGAGAGCTTGCTGGTGATCTTCTGCGCCTCGTCCGGGTTGTCCCAGAGGGACGGCGCGGCCGCCTGCTCCTCGAGCACGGCGATGTCTGCCCTCAGCCTGTCGAGGTCCAGGACGGCCTCGATCGACTCCATGGTCGAGGAGAGGGACTTCAGCTCTTCGGATACATCGACGACTGCCACGCATCCAGCGTAACGGCTCCGCCGAGCGGCGAGGGCCGGGAGCTCGCGAGCTGCCGGGGTGCCCGGCGCTGCCGTGCCCCTGCCGGGGTCCCCGCCCCCGGACCTCCGCCTTCGCCCGCCCACCAGCCGTCCCGGCCGGCCGGGAGGACACCGTCCCGGGCGACCGAGCCGCGAGGCGCCGCAGGGGCCCCTTCCCGGCCGGCCGGGCCGGGTGGGTCACGGGGTCGACGTGCTGTGCGTGTTGCGCGGCGCGTCCGAGCCCCCGTCGGCGGAGGCCAGCCACGCGCCGACGCCCACGACGGCCGCCAGCACCACCCCGGCCACCCCCAGAGTCACCCGGCGCCGCCGCACCGCGGCCTTGTGCCGGGCCGACCCCGGCCGGGGCGCGCCGGGGGCCCGGGGAACGCGAGCGGTCCCGTGCGCGCCGCCCGCCAGCTCGTCCGGCCCCGGCACCCTCATCGACGTGTGCGTGTCCCGGTTGGAGTCCGGCTTGGCCCCGGGGACGAGGGAGACCGCCCCCCGCCGCCGTACCGGCTCGTCCCCCTGCGGAGCCGACGGCGCGGGCTCGTCCACGGCCTCCTCGGAGAGCTCCGGCTCGTCCACGTCCAGCGGCGGCATCCCGGCCAGCGTCGGCAGCTGCTCCCGCAGCCGCGCCGCCAGCTCGGAGGCGCGCAGCCGGGACGCCGGCGCCTTGGCCAGGCACTGCACGATCAGCTGCCACAGCTCCTCCGGGATGCCGGGGAGAGGTACGACGGTCTCCGTGACGTGCCTGCGCAGCACCGCCCCCGGATGCCCCCCGCCGAACGGCGTGAACCCGGCCAGCAGCTCGTACAGGACCGTCGCCAGGGCGTAGATGTCCACGGACGCGCGCGGCGGCAGGCCCTCGACGATCTCGGGGGCGAGGTAGTCCGGCGTACCGATGATCTTCGTGGCCCGCGTCCGCTTCGGCGTGTCGATCAGCTTGGCCACGCCGAAGTCGGTGAGCAGGGCGGGGTGGGCGCCGCCGGGTCCGAGTGGGCCCTGCATGTCGAGGAGCACGTTCTCGGGTTTGACGTCCCGGTGGACGACCCCGGCCGCGTGGGCCGCCGCCAGCGCGTCGGCGACGTCGGCGACGATCGCCACGGCCGCCTCGGGGGCGAGCCGCCGCTCGCGCTCCAGCCGGGTGCGCAGGTCGGTGCCGCGTACGAGGTCCATGACCAGGGCCAGGTCGTTGCCGTCGACGACCAGGTCGCGCACGGTGACGATGTGCGGGTGCTCCAGGCCGAGCAGCGCGGTGCGCTCCTGGACGAAGCGTCCGACGAGCTCCTGGTCGGAGGCGAGGTCCTCGCGCAGCAGCTTGACGGCGACGGGGCCCTCCGGCCCCTCGCCCAGCCACACCGTGCCGGCGCTGCCCCGCCCCAGGATCTGGTTCGCGGTGTACCGGCTGCCGATCTTCCGTGCCAAGACTGCTCCTACAGACGCGCGTTGTCGCGTGGTGTCGTTAAAACTACGCGTCCGACGAGCCAACCTTCACCGCGGAGACGGAAATCACCCGTCAGATGTCGACAAATCCGCAAACTCGCGGTCAGTTACCGTGAGTACACGGGGTCAGTTGCCGCCGCCCGAAGAGCCGCCCAGGTCCTTGACCCACTTGCTGACCTGACCGGCCCAGTGGCTCACCTCGTGCCAGTAGCTGCGGCCCTGGCCGATCCACGTGTGCAGCGGGGTCAGCTCATAGATCAGCCAGCTCGCCACGACCAGGATGACGATCGTGAACAGGCAGCCCTTCAGGCAGCCGAGACCCGGGATCTTCATCGGGTTGGCACTGCGCTGCCGGGGCGCCCGGGGCTCGCGGGCGGGCCGCTGCGGCTCCGGCGCGGGCGGCGCGTACCGCTGCGGCTGCTGCGGCTGCTGCGGCGGGGCGTACTGCTGAGGCTGCTGGGGCGCATAGCCGTACCCCTGCTGGTACCCCTGCTGCCGACCGCGCGGCTGCGGCTGCTGGGGGCGGCCCTGCGGGGCCTGGCGCGGCTGCTGCCCGGGCCGGGCGACCTGCCGCTGCGGCCGGTGGTACAGCGGGTCGTCCTCCGGGGACAGGAACTGCTGGACCTGCGTCTGCTCGTTGCGGTCGCGGGCCGCGCGCAGCTGGGTCTGCCAGGGGTGCGGCTGCTCGGGCTGCGGCCCCTGCGGGCCGGTGTTCGGCAGCACCGCCGTCGGGTCCGCTGCGCCCGTGTTCGGCAGTACGGCGGTGGGGTCGGCGGCGCCGACGGGGCCGCCGGTGTGCGGCAGCACGCTCGTCGCGGCGTTCGGGTCGTACGCGCCCCGGGGGCCGGTGTTCGGCAGCACCTGGGTGGGGTCGGCGGCGCCGGGCACGCCCGGCACGGCGGTCGGGGCCGGGTCGGGGGCCAGCAGCGCGCCCACCCCCTCGGCGGCGGCGATCTGCGCGGCGTTCGCGTGCACCCCGATGCCCTCGGCGACGACCCTGAGGCCGCGCGCCAGGTTCTCGGCGCTGGGCCGTTCGTCGGGGTTCTTGCGCAGGCAGCGCTCTATGACCGTCCACAGCGGGTCGGGGACGGTGGAGGGGCGGCGCGGCTCGGCGCTCAGGTGCTGGTGCAGCACCTCCAGCGCGGTGCTGCCGGCGAACGGCGGGTGGCCGGTGACCAGCTCGTACAGCAGGATGCCGGCGCCGTAGATGTCCACGGCGGAGGTCTGCGGGCGGCCCTCGGCGGACTCCGGTGCCACGTACGCGGGCGTGCCGACGAACTCCTGGGTGCGGGTAAGGCCCGGGGAGTCGGCGAGGCGGGCGATGCCGAAGTCGGTCAGCATCGGGTGCAGCCGGCCGTCGTTCTGCTGGAGCAGCACGTTGGCGGGCTTCAGGTCGCGGTGGACGACGCCGTCGGCGTGGCTCGCGGCGAGCGCGTCGGCGATCTGCGCGGTCATCAGTGCGGCGGCGACCGGCGTGAAGGGGCCGTTCTCGCGCAGGTGGCGGTGCAGGTCGGGGCCGTCGACGAGGTCCATGACCAGCGCCAGCAGATCGCCCTCGACGACCAGGTCGCGGACCCGGACGACGTTGGGGTGGGTGAGGCGGAGCAGCACGGACCGCTCGCGCAGGAAGCGCATCACGATGTCCGGGTCGCTCGCCAGCTCCTCCTTGAGGACCTTGATGGCGACCGTCTCGCCGGGCTGCCCGGCCACGGCCGCCTCGGCGCCCGCGGTCTCGCGCTGGCGGGCACGCCAGACGGTGCCTGTGGCGCCGCGTCCGAGCGGCTCCTCAAGCAGGTACTTGCTGCCGACTGGCCGCACGTCACGCGCTCCCTGCTGCTTGCTGATGCTTGCTTGCCTGCATTCCGGTTGTCGTCCGGTGGTCATTCCGGTTGTCCGACCCACTGTAGTGCCGCCGTTGCGGGCACCACGTGTCGACGGAAAGACGCGCGTCCCGGTCTCCTGGTTGCCGGGACCGGACGTGACCGATCTCAAGTGATCGCGGGTACGGCACTGGTCAGGCACTTTTGGGGGCAGAGCCGACCAATCAAGATCACTTGTCACCGGGTCCGGGGCGCGTTGTCGGTGGCAGGTGCGAGGATGCCTTCCAGTACTGGCCGACGTGCTCGTGTGTGGGGTGGGGGGAAGTCCGTCCCGCGCAGACCCGCGCAGAAGGGACCGCTGACGCCGATGCAGATCCGGCTGACCGTCGTAGACCCGCTGGGCCCGTCCCCGCAGCGGGGCCGCGCCGCGAGCCGCGACGTGCTGGTCACGGCGCCCACGGGCACGGACCTGGCCGCGGTCGCGTCGGCGCTGGCCGGGGCGGTCACCGGGGAGGGCCGCGAGGCCGCCAACTCCTCCGTCGTGCTCTACGCCGGCACCGAGCGGCTGGATCCGCGCCGCTGCACCCTCGGCGAGCCTCCGCTGGTCGACGGCGCCGTGCTGTCCCTGAGCGCCCCGGCGGCCGCCGAGCCGCATCCCGAGCTCGACGACGCGCCGACCCAGCTGCATGTCGTCGCGGGCCCGGACGCGGGCGGGGTCCATCTGCTGCACGGCGGCCGGATCACCGTGGGCCGCTCGGCCGAGGCGGACGTGCCGCTGGACGACCCCGACGTGTCCCGGCTGCACTGCGCGGTCACCGTCGGGGCGGACGGTCGCGTGTCCGTGGCCGACCTCGGCTCCACGAACGGTACGGCGCTGGACGGGGCGCGGGTGGGCGAGCGTCCGGTGCGGGTCCCGGCCGGGGGCCTGCTGCGGATCGGGGGCCGCCAACCGGCACGTCCACTGGGTGGACACCGACCGGCACGGCTACGGCGTGCTCGACATCACCGACGCCCGTACGCAGATGGACTACTACG
>NZ_JBEPBF010000121.1:0-31516 GCF_040298985.1 Streptomyces sp. NPDC001093
GCCGGCAGCAGCTGCTGCGAGAGGGTGCCGGGCGCCGTCCCGGCCCGGGCGCCCAGCGCGGTGGCCCGGCGCCGGCGCTCCGTGGCTCGCTCGAGGTCGCCCGCGTCACGGTCCTGGTCTCCGAGGTGCCGCAGCGCCTCGCGGGCCAGCAGACCGTCGCCACCGTTCTCTCCGGCGCGAAGAGCGGCCGTGTAGTGCCCGTTGGCGGCCTTCCGGTCGGCGTAGTGGTTCTCCGCGATCAGCCCGCGGTACATCGCCGCCCAGCCCCGGTGCAGCTCGTCCGGGGCGGCGTCGTGCAGTTCCCGTGCCCGGTCGTGGAGGCGGGCGAGCGCGTAGGGGTCCTTGCCCTCCGGGCCCATGCGCAGAGCGCCGTCGATCAGGAGCAGCCGGGCGTAGGAGTGCCGGAGCCGCAGGAAGTCCGTGTCCCAGTCGCCGTCCGGAAACTCCCTCTCGGCCGCCGCGATCAGCTCGGCGGCGGTGTCCGTTCCGGCGAACCAGTCCTGGTCCAGGGCGACTTCGGCGGACGCCCGGAAATCATTCGGGCGTGGGCCGCGGGCTCGTCGGCGGTGGCCGCGGTCAGCAGCCGCGCGGCCCGCTCCCAGCGGCCCGTGATGCTCAACTTCCTGGCGGCAGAAAGGATTTCCTAGACATCGACGAAGGCGTGCGCTGCAGGTGTCATGGCGGGCAAGGTAGTTATGCAAAAAATGATCCACAAGAAAACCACTGCGGGAGGCAGACAGTGCAGGACTCGGTGGACCGGCATGTGGCCGTCTGGGCGCACGAGCTGGACTGGCTGGACCCGGTCAGGGAGGCGATCATCGCCCGGCTGGCGATTCTCGCCCGCCACACCGCCCAGGCCCGCCGGGCCGTGCTGGACTCCGGCGGCCTGAAGCACGGGCAGCACAAAGTGCTGTTGATGCTGCGCAGGTCCGGGCCGCCCTACGAGGCCGGCCCCGCACAGCTGGCCGACCGGCTCGGGCTGACCCGGGGCGCGCTGTCGGCACGGCTCGGGTCCGTCGAGGAGGCCGGGCTGATCACCCGTACCCATGAGACCGGTGACCGCCGGCGCGTGCGGGTCCGGCTCACCGAGGCCGGCCATGCCGCGTTCGAAGCACACGCGGCAGCGGAGGACGCGGGCGAAGGCACACTGCTCTCAGCGCTGACCGAATCAGAGCGGCGCACACTGGCGGACCTGCTGCGCAAGCTGGTGCCGGCCGCCGAGGGCGAGCCCGGGGCATCCGCCCCAGACTCGCCCGCGCCGAGAAGGTCCAGGTCAGCCGGGAGGTGATGCGGACCCTCGCGTAGCTCCTTCCGGCGCCTGTCATGCCGGGGTGTGTCTACTCGTCCCAGGCCTGGATGATCAGCTGGTCGGCTATCTTGCCGTCGCGCAACGTGACCATCGACTCGGCGAGGACGCGGGTGCCGTCCCCGTACTGGCAGGACTCACTGAACGCGGCATGATCGCCCTGCACGACGCACCGGTCCAGCTTGTGTGTCATGTCGCGGCTGTAGATGTCGTCCAGCAACTCGGCGATCTGACCCCGGCCGCGCAGGACGGTGGGGTGGCTGGGCTGGTTGTTGCGGTCGACGATGCGGATCTCCGCGTCGTCGGCGTAGAGCGACAGAAGGGTGTTCCCCGTGTTCCCTTCTATTCCCCGGCGCAGTGTCTCGATGTCGAAGGCGGAACCTGTCGCGGTGCCCATGGGTGACCTCCTTCGGGCGTCGCCCGGCCCGGCGGGGCGCGGACCGCACGGACGCCCACCCTTCGAGACTGCTCCGGCCCGGCGGCCACGGCAAGCGCAGACGGCGGCCCTGGCCGCATGGGTCAGCGCGGGCCGCCGTCCGTGTCCGGGGCCTCACCGCCGTACGGCCCCGGAGCCGGTGCCCGGCCCCGAGCGCAGCACCGCCCAGTCGCGGGACAGCGCGAAAGCCGAGGCCGCACCGCCCGGAAGGCAGTCCGGGAGCAGGCGGGTGAGCCGGTCGCCCGGGCCCAGTTCCAGCCAGGTGCGCACTCCGTCGCGGTGCAGCAGGCCCACCGCCTCGGCGAACCGCAGCGGTGCGCGCTGCAGCCAGAACTCCGGCTCGGCGGTCTCCGCGCCCACCGGACGGGCGGTGATGTCGGACACCAGCGGGAGGCGCGGCGCACACGGGTGGAGCGTGGCGAGGGTGCGGCCGTAGGCGTCGAGGACGCCGTCCGGGCGCGCGGAGCGCGGCTCGGGGTCCGCCCGCCCGCCCAGGAGCCGGGCCAGGGTGCCGACCGCGTGACAGGCGTCCGCCAGCGAGAAGACGCCTGCGGCGTACGCGGCGGCCATCCGTCCGGCCGCCTGCCCGAACACCACGTCCGGCAGGACGCCCCAGCTGCGCAGCAACCGGTACTGCGCCACCTGGAGCGCGAACACCGCGGGCCCGGCGAACGACTCCCGCTCCAGCAGCGCGGCCGTACGCGTGCCGTCGTCCGCGAACATCACGGATTTCAGCGGGAGTTCGAGATACGGATCGAGCCGTCCGCAGATGTCGTCCAGGGCATCGGTGAACTCCGGGAAGGCGTCCCCGAGTTCACGTCCCGTTCCGGGGCGCGGCGCTGCGCCGGCCGAGAAAAGGAATGCGATGCGTCCTTTGCGGGCTTCGATGGGCATGCCCCCCATTGAGGCACGCCCGGGTCGATGCACACACCAGGCGAACTCATGCACCCTGCAAAAAGATTGCCATCATGGAATGACTTTATTCGGTCAAATTCTTACCGGAGAGCGGATCATTTCCTATGTAATCCGCCCGGCGGCCGGAAAGATCCACGATCACGGCCGTGGTCCGCCCGCTACCGGCCGGTCGCGCATAGGGTCGGCGGCGAAGGCATTCGAGGAAGGGGCCAGACCATGGCGCAGGAAGTGCGCGGCGTGATCGCACCGGGGAAGGACGAGCCCGTACGGGTCGAGACGATCGTGGTACCGGACCCGGGGCCGGGCGAGGCCGTGGTGCGCGTCCAGGCCTGCGGCGTCTGCCATACCGACCTGCACTACAAGCAGGGCGGCATCTCGGACGACTTCCCCTTCCTCCTCGGCCATGAGGCCGCCGGTGTCGTGGAGGCGGTCGGCGAGGGCGTGAGCGATGTCGCGCCCGGTGACTTCGTCGTCCTCAACTGGCGTGCCGTGTGCGGCAACTGCCGGGCCTGTCTGCGCGGCCGGCCCTGGTACTGCTTCGACACGCACAACGCGCGGCAGAAGATGACCCTCGCGGCCACCGGCCAGGAGCTGTCCCCGGCCCTCGGCATCGGCGCGTTCGCCGAGAAGACGCTCGTCGCCGCCGGCCAGTGCACCAAGGTCGACCCGGCCGTCTCCCCGGCGGTCGCCGGCCTGCTGGGCTGCGGGGTCATGGCCGGTATCGGCGCCGCCATCAACACCGGCGGTGTCGGGCGGGGCGACTCGGTCGCGGTCATCGGATGCGGCGGGGTCGGTGACGCGGCGATCGCCGGGGCGAACCTCGCCGGCGCGGCGAAGATCATCGCCGTGGACATCGACGGCCGCAAGCTGGAGAAGGCCCGCACCCTGGGCGCCACCCACACCGTCAACTCCAAGGAGAGCGACCCGGTCGCGGCGATCCGTGAGCTGACCGGCGGTTTCGGCGCCGACGTCGTCATCGAGGCCGTCGGCCGCCCGGAGACGTACCAGCAGGCCTTCTACGCCCGCGACCTCGCAGGCACCGTCGTCCTCGTCGGCGTCCCCACTCCCGAGATGAAACTCGAACTGCCCCTGCTGGACGTCTTCGGCCGCGGCGGCGCCCTGAAGTCCAGCTGGTACGGCGACTGTCTGCCCTCCCGTGACTTCCCGATGCTCATCGACCTGCACCTGCAGGGGCGGCTGCCGCTCGACGCGTTCGTCACCGAGACCGTCCAGCTCGGCGAGGTGGAGAAGGCGTTCGAGCGGATGCACCACGGCGACGTGCTGCGATCCGTGGTGGTGTTCTGATGACCGTACGCATCGAACGCCTCGTCACCTCCGGGCAGTTCACGCTCGACGGCGGCACCTGGGACGTCGAGAACAACGTGTGGATCGTCGGCGACGAGCGGGAGGTGATCGTCATCGACGCCGCCCACGACGCCGAGGCCATCGCCCGCGCCGTCGACGACCGGCGCCTGATCGCCATCGTGTGCACGCACGCCCACAACGACCACGTCAACGCCGCACCGGCACTCGCCGACCTGACCGGCGCCACCATCTGGCTGCACCCCGACGACCTGCCGCTGTGGAAGACGACCCATCCGCACCGCGACCCCGACCGGCACCTCCTGGACGGCCAGGTCATCGAGGCGGCCGGCGCCGACCTGACCGTGCTGCACACCCCGGGCCACGCCCCCGGCGCCGTCTGCCTGTACGACCCCGGGCTCGGCACCGTCTTCACCGGGGACACCCTCTTCCAGGGCGGCCCGGGCGCCACCGGACGCACCTACTCGCACTTCCCGACCATCATCGACTCCATCCGCGACAAGCTCCTCACCCTCCCGCCGGAGACCAAGGTCCTCACCGGCCACGGCGAGCCCACCACCATCGGAGCCGAGGCACCGCACCTGGAGGAGTGGATCAGGCGCGGACACTGAGACCGCGCCGGCAATCCCGACAGAAGATGTCCGGTTTTCCCGTGACAGTGGACGGCGACAGCAGTCGCAGTCGCACGCGCACGGGAGGCCGGACATGTCAGGACCGCTGCAGGACAGGGTGGCGCTGGTCGCGGGGGCGACCCGGGGCGCCGGCCGCGGCATCGCCGTGGAACTCGGTGCGGTCGGCGCCACCGTCTACGTCACCGGCCGCAGCACCCGGGAGCGCCGCTCCGAGTACGACCGCCCCGAGACCATCGAGGACACCGCCGACCTCGTCACCGCGGCCGGCGGACACGGCATCGCCGTCGCCGCCGACCATCTGGAGCAGTCCGCCGTACGAGACCTGGTGGAGCGCATCGATCGCGAACAGGGCCGCCTCGACATCCTCGTCAACGACATCTGGGGCGGCGAGAAACTCTTCGAGTGGGACACACCGGTCTGGGAGCACGATCTCGCGGCCGGGCTCAGACTGCTCCGGCTCGCGGTGGAGACACACGCGATCACCAGCCACTTCGCGCTGCCGCTCCTGCTGCGGCGCCCAGGCGGCCTCGTTGTGGAGATGACCGACGGCACCGCCGACCACAACCGCGAAACCTACCGTGTGAACTTCTTCTACGACCTCGCCAAGGCCTCCGTCCTGCGCATGGCCTTCGCCCTCGGCCACGAACTCGGCCCGCGCGGCGCCACCGCGCTCGCCCTGACCCCGGGCTGGCTGCGCTCGGAGCTGATGCTCGACGCGTACGGCGTCCGCGAGGACAACTGGCGCGACGCTCTCGAGCGCGAACCGCACTTCGCCGTCTCGGAGACCCCGCGCTATGTCGGCCGCGCCGTCGCCGCCCTGGCCGCCGACTCCGGCGTGGCCCGCTTCAACGGGCAGTCGCTCTCCAGCGGCCAACTCGCCCGGGAGTACGGCTTCACCGACCTCGACGGCAGCCGGCCCGACGCCTGGCGGTACCTGGTCGAGGTGCAGGACGCGGGCAAGCCGGCCGACGTCACCGGATACCGGTGACCGCACGCCCGCGGGGCCGTACGGTCACCGCATGACGGATCACACCCGCTTCGCAGGACACGGAGTTCTCGTCACGGGCGCGGCCCGCGGGATCGGCGCCGCCGTCGCGAGGAGGCTCGCCGAGGAGGGCGGACGGGTCCTGGCCACCGACCGGGACCTTCCCGAGGCCGAGCATGCCGCCGCCTCCTTGCGCCGACAGGGCCTGGCCGTCGAGGCGTCGGCGTGCGACATCGCCGACCGCGCCTCGGTGGAGGCGGCCGTCGCCCACGCCGTCGCCGCGTTCGGCTCGCTCGACGTGCTGGTCAACTGCGCCGCCCACGGCACCCCGGACGCCCCGCTCTTCGAGGACGAGTCCGACGACACGTGGGCGCTCGACCTCGACGTCACCCTCACCGGCGCCTACCGCTGCTGCCGCGCCGCCCTGCCGCACCTGGCCGCCTCCGGACGCGGCGCGATCGTCAGCATCGGCTCCGTCAACGGGCTGCAGGACTTCGGCAACCACGCCTACAGCGCCGCCAAGGCCGGTCTCGGCTCGCTCACCCGCACTCTGGCCGGGCATGCGGCGGGCCGGGGCGTGCGGGTGAACCTCGTGGTGCCGGGCACGGTCCGCACTTCGGCGTGGGAGGGCCGTGAGGACGAACTCGACGCCATCCGCCGTCTCCACCCCCTCGGCCGGGTCGGCGAGCCCGAGGACATCGCCGCCGCGGTCGCCTTCCTCGCCTCCCGCGACGCCGCGTGGATCACCGGCACCACCCTGGTGGTCGACGGCGGGCTCACCGCGGTGCACACCGGTTTCCGCGCGGCCGTACGGCACCCCTGAGCCGTCAGCCCGAGGCCGCCGCCAGCACCCGCAGCACCCGCTCGGTGTCGGCCTCGGTGGTGCGCCAGTTGCTGAACGCGGCCCGCAGCCCGGCCACCCCGCCGTACACGGTCGGCGTCACATACGCCTCCCCCGAATCGGCGACCGCCCGGGCCAGCGCGTCGACCCGCTCCTGCGTGGGGTCCTCGGCGAGGGTGAAGCAGACGACGTTGAGCCGGACCGGGGCCAGCAGGCGCAGGCCTGGCAGCGCGTCGATGCCCGCGCCGAGCCGGCGGGCCAGGGCCACGTTCCGTTCGACGATCTCCCGGTGCCCGGCGCGTCCGTAGGCCACCAGCGAGAACCACGCGGGCAGCGCGCGCAGCCGCCGGGAGTTCTCCGGGGTCAGATGCACGAAGTCGGGTTCGCCGACGGGCAGGCCGAGATAGGGGGAGGCGTTGTGGAACACCCTCACCTGAAGGTCGCGGCGCCGGGTGAACTGCACGGCCGCGTCGTAGGGGACGTTGAGCCACTTGTGCAGGTCCACGCAGACCGAGTCGGCCGCGTCGAGACCGTCGACCAGCGCGGCGTACTCGGGGGAGAGCGCGGCGAAACCACCGAACGCGGCATCGACGTGCAGCCAGAAGTCGTACGTCTCCTTCAGCGCGGCGATGGCCCGCAGATCGTCGAAGTCGACGGTGTTCACGGTGCCCGCGTTCGCGACGACGATCGCCGGCCGGCCTTTGAGCCGGGCCAGCTCCGCCTCCAGCGCGGCCACGTCCACGGCCTCCCGGTTGCCGGGCAGCAACGGCACCGGCCGCAGCCGGTCCCGGCCGATGCCCAGCACCGACATCGCCTTGGTCACGCTGGAGTGCGGGCTGCCGGAGAGCACCTCGACCGGGCCGAGCGCCGTCGCGCCCTCCCGAGAGACATCCACGCCGAGCCGCTCGCCGAGCCACTCCCGGCCGATCGCCAGACCGACGGTGTTGGAGGCGGTCGCCCCCGTCACGAACGCGCCGCTGTGCCCCTCGCCCAGCCCGAACAGCTCGCGCAGCCAGGCCACCGTCTCCCGCTCCAGCTCCTGCGCCCACGAACCGCCCGCTCCGGACAGGTTCTGGTCGAACGCGGACGTCAGCCAGTCACCGGCGACGGACGCGGGAGTCGCACCGCCGGTGACGAAGCCCAGGTAGCGGGGACCGGCGGAGCCGGAGAAGCCGGGCGCCCACCGTTCGGCGAACCGCGCCAGAGCCGCGTCTCCGCCCGCGCCGTCCTCCGGCAGCGGAGTACGCGCGGGGGCTTTTCCAGGAGCGGCAACCAGGCGCTCGGCGACCCCCACCGCTTCACGGGCGGCGAAGTCACGGGCGGACTGGAGCAGTTCGGGGAGCCGGGAGAGGTCGTCGGCGAGGGTGGGGTGCATGTGCCGCAGCCTAGAGGGACGGGGAAGCCGCGGGCCCGGTCCAATTCCGGGGAACTGGACTGGTCGGGGGCGGGGCCGGCGACGCACGCCCCGAAGGGGCGCGGGGAACAGCGCGACCAGCCACGACGCACCCGTGCACGACAACGGCGAGACCCCCTGCGGCGCTCACCCGCCCCCGCCCATCCCCTCCCGCAGCCGCCTCAGAAGTTCCCGAGCCGCCGGCAGCATAGGCCCCTCCGCCCGCCACGCCAGGACCACCCTGCCGCGTGCCCGGGGGTCCTGCAGAGGGAGGACGGTGAGGCCCGGCCGGGGGACAAGGCCGGGCAGGACGGCAACCCCGAGCCCGCGAGCCGCCAGCCGGCCCAACGCGTCCGGGGTCGCCGCCTCGAAAGCGATCCGCGGCCGGAAACCCGCCTCGGCGCACAGCCGTTCCACCACACCGCGCATCCCGGTTCCGCGCGGCAGGCCGATCAGCCGGTGCCCGCGCAGGGCCGCCGGCGGAACGGCGGCGCAACCGTCGTACGCGGTGAAAAGGGGGTGCCCGGGGACGGCCGCCACGACCAGCGGCTCGTCGATCACCACATGGTGGGCGATGCCCGGCGGCGGCGCCTCCTGCGCGACCCCGGCCACCGCGAGGTCCAGCTCGCCCCGGCGCAGCGCGGCCAGCATCCGGTCCGAGGTGTCCTCGGTGAGCGTGACCTCCACCTGCGGGTGCGCCTCATGGAAGTCCGCCAGCTGCCCGGCCATGTCGAAGGGGTGCGCGAGGGTGCCGGGGACCAGGCCGACGGCGACCCGGCCGCGCAGCAGGCCGCTGTACTCCTCCACGGTCTGCCGCACCCCGTCGACGGCCGCGAGCGCGGCCCGCGCATACGGCAGGACGGCCTCACCCACCTCCGTCGGCCGCACCGAGCGGCCCGAGCGGTCCAGCAGTTGCTGCCCCAACTCTCGCTCCAGCTGCCGCACTTGCGCGCTCAGCCCGGGCTGGGCCAGATGCAGCCGCTCGGCGGCCCGGGTGAATCCGGCCTCCTCCACCACCGTCACGAAGTACCGCAGCTGCCTCAACTCCATAACGGATCATGCTAGATGCCAGACGGACCATGTCTTGGACTTCCGGCGACGACGTCGACAACCCTGGAGGCATGGGGAAAACAGCACACACCGCAGCGGACAGGGCCGCCACGGCCGCCGCCATCGCCGCCGAACGTCGAGAACTGGCCGGTCTCTTCGAGGCGTTGACGCCCGAGCAGTGGAGCGCGCCCAGCCTGTGCGCGGGCTGGCGGGTGCGGGAGGTCGTGGCGCACATGTCGATGGGGTTCCGCTATCCGACCGCGCAGGTGCTGGTGGAACTCGTCAAAGCGCGCGGCAGCCTGCACCGCATGACCGACCGGCTCGCCCGCCGCGACGCGGCCGCCCACCCGGAGGCCGTACTCGCCGGGCTCCTGCGCACCCATGCCCGCCACCCCTGGAAGCCGCCCGTCGGCGGGCTCGCCGCGGCCCTCGGCCACGACGTCGTGCACGGCCTGGACGTCACCGTCGCCCTCGGACTGGACCGCGAGGTGCCCGAGGACCGGCTGCGGATCCTGCTGGACGCCGTCGACCCCCGCGCCTTCCGACTCTTCGGCACCGACCTGACCGGTGTGCGGCTGTGCGCGGACGACCTCGACTGGTCCTTCGGCTCAGGCGCCCCGCTGTACGGCCGCGGCCAGGACCTCCTGCTCGTCGCGTACGGCCGCGGCCTCCCCGCCGGCCGGCTGCGCGGCGAGGAGGTTCATCGTTTCGTCACAGCCTGACCGGAACCACAACCCTTCGACCCCCGCGCAGGTCTAGCAGTCCGAGATCCCGGGAATCGCGCAGGGGAGAACCCGGGGCAGGCCCTGGGCGAACAGGGGAGAAGGGTTGTACATGGGGGACACACGCAGACGGGGCATCGTCGCGCTGGGCGTCACGGGACTCGTGGCACCGCTCACGCTCGCCTTCACCGCGGCACCGGCCCAGGCCGCGAGCTGCACCACGCAGACGGGGCCGTACCAGAAGCAGGTCGAGAAGTTCCTCGGCCGGCCGGTCGACGGCAAGCAGTCCGCCGCCGACTGCAGGGCCATCCAGGCCTTCCAGGACAAGCACGGCATCACGCCCGCCATCGGCTACGCCGGACCCGTCACCTGGGGCGTGATGGACCTGATGAACCGGCAGAAGGCCGTCGGGAACGACCCGAACAAGGACGGCGCCTGCCCAGTGAACAAGGGCCGGATCGCCTGCGTGAACCTCACGCTCCAGCTGAGCTGGGTCCAGGACGGCAGGAAGCTCGTCTACGGACCGGTCCCCGTGCGCACCGGCCGCAAGGGCTATGTCACCCGCACCGGGCTGAAGAAGATCTACTGGCGGGACCTCCACCACGTCTCGACCGTCTACAACGTGCCGATGCCCTACAGCCAGTTCTTCGACGGCGGCCAGGCCTTCCACTCGGTGGGCCTGAGCATGTGGAACCCGCCGGGCTCGCACGGCTGCGTCAACATGACGACCAAGGACGCCCAGGCGTACTGGTCGCTGCTGAGGACGGGCGACGACGTCTTCGTCTACGGCCGCAAGCCGGGCACCTGAGCCGTCGTCGCCCGGGCCGTCACTGCTCCGGCGCGTCCCCGAAGTCGGGGATCGGCAGCCGGACCCCGCCCTGCCGTGCCGACTCGTGCGCGATGACGCCCGGCAGGGTGTAGCGAGCGGCCACCCATGCGTTGACCGGCGGAAGCGAACGCGTGTTGACCGCGGTGACGAAGTCGTCCACGAGGAAGTGGTGGCTGCCCTCGTGGCCGTTGTGCAGCCGGTCGAACTCCCGCGGCAGCCTGGACCGGTCGTGCACCGGCGCCGAACCCGAGGTGAAGGCGGCCCGCAGCTCCGGCGCGATGTGCGCCAGGGACGGATCGTCGGGGGCCAGGGTCGCCTTGGGCTCCAGCAGCTCGCTGATGTCCTTCACCCCGTTCTTGTCCTGCCACAGCGCCACCGTGGCCAGCTGTTCCATGCTGGCCTCCGTACCGAAGAACCGGAACCTGGATTCGCGGATGTGCGAGGGGTAGCCGACCCGCCGGAACTCGTTCGTACGGAACGATCCGCCGCCCGCCACCTCGAACAACGCGGTCGCGTTCGACACGTCGTTGTCGAACTGGCTGACCGAACGATCGAAAACGCCGTCGCCGCGATCGTCCCGCACCCCGATCGCCGACACGCTCACCGCGTGCGTCCGCCAGGCCCCGAGCACCCCGCCCACCGAGTGCGTCGGGTACAGCAGCGGCGGATAGCTGGCCGTCGCCTTCCAGTTCTCGCCGCCGCTGTACTGGTAGGCCTCGTAGAAGCCGAGGTCCATGTCGTGGACGTAGTCGCCCTCGGCGTAGAACAGCCGGCCGAAGGCGCCCTGGGCGATCTGGTTGCGGGCGTGCACGGTCGCCGGGTTGTACTGGCTGGTCTCGCCCATCATGTACGTCAGCCCGGTCGCCCGTACCGCGTCGATGATCGCGGATATCTCGTCCGAGGTGACCGCCATGGGGACGGCGGAGTAGACGTGCTTGCCCGCGGCGAGGCCCGCCAGGACCAGCGGGCCGTGCGTCCAGCGCTGGGTGAAGACCGCGACCGCGTCGACCGCCGGCGAGTCCAGCATGGCCTCGTACGACGGGAAGGTACCGGCGAGATGCTGCGCGGCGGCGAGCCGCTCGGCCCGCTCGGGCAGCAGGTCGGTGACGTAGACGTCACGGACGCCGGGGTGGGCCTGGAACAGCGTGGCGAACTGACCGGAGAACTGCCCGGCGCCGACGATACCGAGGGAGAAAGTCATGCCGATTACTTTTGATGCGGAAGAATGTGTCCGTCAAGGGGTGGTCCGCAGCTTCTCCAGGGCGCTTGGCGCACGGTAAGGTGGGCTGGTTGCTTCTGATTCGGAAGAAAAGGGAGGGTCGGGTCGCATGACCAGCTGGCTGCCGCTGAGCCCCGCGGAGCGCTCCGTGGCGATCGAGGTGCTCGTGCACGGGCCGCTGTCCCGCACCGAGTTGGCCCGGCGCCTCGGGCTCTCCCAGGGCAGCCTCACCCGGCTGACCAAGCCGCTGCTGGAGTCCGGGCTGCTGGCCGAGGCTCCCGAGGCGGCCGGCCCGTCCCAGGCACGTCAGGGCCGTCCGTCACAGCCACTCGACGTCGTGGCCGACGCCCGCTCCTTCCTCGGCTTCAAGATCACCGGTGACATGGTCTACGGCGTCGTCACCACGTTGCGCAGCGAGGTGACCGGAAGGCTCGACCGCCCGCTCACCACGCACGATCCGGGCGCCGTCGCCGCACTGGTCTCGCAGATGGCGTCCGCCCTGGCCGAGGGGCACCCCGCCCCCGCGGGTATCGGTATCGGCGCGGGCGGCCTGGTGCGCGAGCGCGCGGTGGTCGCCGAGTCGCCGTTCCTGGGCTGGCGGGACGTGCCGCTCGCCGCGCTGGTCCGGGAGCGCACCGGACTGCCGGTCGTCGTGGAGAACGACGTGGCCGCCCTGGCCGAGGCCGAGACCTGGTTCGGCGCGGGCCGCGGACTCGACCGCTTCGCCGTCCTCACCATCGGCGCCGGCATCGGCTACGGGCTGGTGCTCGGCGGCAGGCGCGTGCCCTTCGCGGAGGACGGCCGCGGCTTCGGCCACCACTGGATCATCGACCCGTACGGCCCGCT
This sequence comes from Streptomyces sp. NPDC001093, assembly GCF_040298985.1. NCBI lineage: Bacteria > Bacillati > Actinomycetota > Actinomycetes > Kitasatosporales > Streptomycetaceae > Streptomyces > Streptomyces sp. NPDC001093. The sequence continues at coordinate 12,498 of NZ_JBEPBF010000121.1, forward strand.
CACCCCGGACGGCGCACGCGGCAGCGCCGTGTCGCTGCTCACCATCCCCAGTATCGAGTACCAGATCCGCGCCGCCACCGGCCGTGACACCACCTACGAGGAGATCCTCGCCGGCGCCGCCGCGGGCGAGCCCATGGCCTCCCGGGTGATCGACGAGGCCGCCCGGGCCCTCGGCACCCTGGTCGGGCAGATCTCCAACTTCGCGATGCCGCAGAAGATCCTGCTCGCAGGAGAGGGCGTCGGCCTGATGGACGTGGCCGGGAACACGGTCCGTGAGACGATCGTCGCGCACCGGCATCCGCAGGCCGATCCGGTCGATGTGGAGACGAAGGTGTCCGACTTCCACGACTGGGCGCGCGGCGCCGCGGTGCTGGCGATCCAGGTGCTGGTATTGGGTGAGGGCGCGGTGTGAACTCCCGCCCCGCACTTGACACATCGACGTGATGAGTACCACGTCCGTAATGTCCGCATCGAGTGTACTTACTCACAGCGCCTTCACCCCGATCGGCATATGCTTCACAGCATGTCCACCACTGTTGAAGCCGCCCCCGAGCGCTCGGCCGCGGAGGTCAACGAGGAGATCAGGGCCCTGTGGCGCCGGTCGGGCGGGACACTGACCACCGAGCAGCGCGCGGAGTACCAGCGCCTCGTGATGGAGTGGGCCGCCGTGACCCCGCGGTCGCAGCGAGCGGCCTGACCCACCTCGCGCGGACCGCGCTTTCACCCTCCAGGGCACCCGTGAGCGCACGGGTGCCCTTTCTACGTCGCCCGCGTCAGCCCGTCGCCCGCGTCAGCCCCAGGTCGCCGAGTAGTACCGCTGATAGGCCTTGCGGTCCTGTTCGGCCCGGATGTAGCGGGTCGCGACCAGCGCGATCAGACTGCCCGCGATGACCAGCAGCCCGGGACCGATGTTCCGGGTGTCGGTCAGCCGTGCCAGCAGCGTCTGACCCTGCGTGCCGCCCGTCACCGGTGCCGAGGAACCCGGCGAGGCCGCGCTCGGCGCCACCGCGCCCTGCGCCGCGGGGGTGGACGACGCGGGGGAGGGGGCCGCGCTCCGGGCGGCGCCGCCGGCGTTCTGCGCCGACACGATCAGCTTCACGTTCAGCGCCGCCAGCGCCCGCGTCACCGGCTGGAAGAACGTCGTCCCGCCCGCCGTGCAGTCACCGCTGCCGCCCGAGGTCACCCCGAGCGCGATCCCGTCGGAGAACAGCGGACCGCCGCTGTCGCCGGGTTCGGCACACACATTGGTCTGAATCAGCCCGGTGACCGTTCCCTCGGGGTAGTTGACGGTCGCGTTGAGCGCGGTGACCGTCCCGTCGTGCAGTCCGCTGGTGCTGCCGCTGCGGAACACCCGCTGCCCCACCGCCGCATCCGCGAGCCCCGTGATCCGCACCCCGTTGCCGCCGCCGATCGCGACGACGTCGGCGCCGTCACCGGCCCTGCCGGAGGCGTACTGCACGAGCGAGAAGTCATTGCCGGGGAAGGTGCTGGCCACCGTCCGGCCGAGCTGCTGATTCCCCTGGTTGCCGGCGAACCAGGTGGATCCCGCAGGACCGCAGTGACCGGCCGTGAGAATGAAGTCGCTCTGCCCGTTGGTCACATTGAACCCCGCCGAGCAGCGCCCGCCGGTCGACAGGATCGGCTGGGCGCCGTTCAGCCGCGTGGTGAACGTGCCCTTCGTGCGCTCCATCCGCACGAAGTTCCCTGCCTTCGCGGCCACGTGGCCCATCCTGGCCCAGTCGCTCGCGGACACCGTGCTGTCCGCGCTGACCACGACCCGGTTGGTCCGGTAGTCCACCGCCCATGCGGTGCCCGCCACACGCGGCGCCGAACGCAGCGTCGCCGTCGCCGACTTGAGCTCGTCCATGCTGTGCGACACGACCTTCGCCTCGGCGCCGGCGCTCCGCACCTCCCGTGCCGCCGCCTCGTCCGTCACCGCCACGACCGGCCGCCCGTCGGCACCGATCCAGTCGCCCGCCGTCCGTGCCGTGCCGAGCCGCGCCACCAGCGCCGCTCCGGTGTCCCCGGCGCCGGACGCGCCGGGCACGCCGGATGTGGAGGAGAACGGTCGGGCGGCGGGGGGTGTCTCGCTCGCCATGGCCGCCTGGGCGACCATCGTGCCGCCCAGGAGGAGTCCGCCGACCGCCGCCAGGCGTGTCACCCGCCTGACGATCCGTCGTCGTGCGTGCCGCATGCAGGGCTCCCGAAGCCGAACCGGACGCGCGCCGCCCGTGCCGGCGGCGCGGAGCCCTCGGGTCGTCGAGGGCCCGCACCTCCATACGCGGCCCGTGGCCCGGGCGTTCAGCGGCAGCGGGGATCCCGGCCGCCCGGACTCGCCTGGGGTGGGATCCTTGCGGACTGTGCGTGGCTCTGGGGGACCCCCCTGGCCGGTGTGCGGCTTGGGGGACCCCCTGGCCGGTGTGCGGCTTTCGAAGGATCCCTCGTGTCCGTGCTCGGTTCTCGTGGGATCCCTTTCGACCGTGCTCGGTTCGCCGGGTCCCTCCCGCACGCGCTGGGCTCTCCCGGATGCCTCCGGCCTGTGCGTGGCTTTGGTCGGATCCTCGGGCTCGTGTGTGGCTGTCGGGGGATCGGTTCCGCACGCGCCGGGCTCTCGCGCGAGCCCAACGGCAGCGCTCGGTTCCCGCGAGGCCCTGGCAGCACGCTCGGTTCCCGCCGGATCCCACCGGCCTGTGCGTGGCTTTCGTGGGATCTTTGCGGCCCGTGCGTGGCTCTCGGGGCATCGGTTCCGCACGCGCTCGATCCTCGCGGGATCCCGGCCTGTGCGTGGTTTTGGTGGGTCCCTCGGGCTCGCGCGTGGCTCTCGGGGGATCGGTTCTGCACGCGCTCGGCTCTCGGGAAAGCCCTGCGGCCGCGCTCGGCCCTCGCGGGTCCCTTCCGCCACGCTCGGTTCCCGCGGGTCCCTTGCGCCGCGCTCGGTTCCCGCGAGGCTTCTTGCAGCCCAGGCTCAGCTCTTGCGAGGCTTCTCGAAGCCTGGGCTCGGCTCGTGCGGATCTCTCCCGTCCGGGCTCGGCTCGTGCGGATCTCTCCCGTCCGGGCTCAGCCCTTGCGGGCCACCCCGCCGAACATCGCGACCTCCTCCGGCTCGCCCCCGTGATCGTCCTCCGGGCGCCAGCGGGAGCAGGACACCACACCGGGCTCCAGCAGCTCGAGACCGTCGAAGAACCGGGCCACGTCCTCGGGAGTGCGCTGGGTCAGCTTCGGGGTGCCGTGCTCGTTCCAGAACTTCACCGCCTCGTCCACGTCCGGCATCGCCGGGTGGGTGACGGTGTGCGACAGCACCAGGTGGCTGCCCGCCGGCAACCGGTCCGTCAGCCGCCGAACCAGGCCGTACGGGTCCTCGTCCTCGCCGATGAAGATGACCACGCCGAGCAGCATCAGCGCGACCGGCTCGCTGAAGTCCAGTGTCTTCGCGGCGTGTTCGAGGATGGCGTCGACATTGCGCAGGTCCTCGTCCAGATAGTCGGTACGGCCCTCGGGCGTGCTCGTCAGCAGGGCACGTGCGTGCGCGAGGACCAGCGGGTCGTTGTCGACGTACACGATCCGCGACTCCGCCGCGATCCGCTGGGCGACCTCGTGGGTGTTGTCCGCGGTGGGCAGCCCGGTGCCGATGTCCAGGAACTGCCGGATGCCCACCTGGCCGACCAGGTGCCGTACCGCACGGCCCAGGAACAGTCGGTCGGCGCGCGCGTACTCCCCGATGCCGGGGTGCAGTTGGCGTATCTGGTCGCCGGCCGCGCGGTCGACCTCGTAGTTGTCCTTGCCGCCGAGCCAGTAGTTCCAGATCCGGGCGGTGTGCGGCTGGCTGGTGTTGATGCGGGCACGCAGCGACACGGCCACGTCGTCGGTGGCTGCCGGGTTGTCGGTCACGTGGGTCAGCTCCTGGGTGCGGGTGGGTTGCCGGACGTGGGATACACGGTTCAAGACGCAATCTAGACGCCCGAGTTGATCTCCGCTCGCGTCCTGGGTGTTCCGGTCGTTCCCGCGCCCCCGGACCGGCTCCTATCGTGAGCCCCATGACCAGCATGCCGCACGCCGCTCCCGGTGAACCCGACCCGCTGCACGCCCTCGGCCTGGAGCAGCTGCGCCGCCGTACCAGCATGAAGTGGCGCACCTACCCCGAGGACGTGCTGCCGCTGTGGGTGGCCGAGATGGACGTACCCCTCGCCGGCCCCGTCGTCCGCGCCGTGACCGACGCGCTCGCCCTCGGCGACACCGGCTACCCCGCCGGCACCGCCTACGCCGAGGCGCTGGCCGCCTTCGCCGCCGAACGCTGGAACTGGGACGGGATCGCCGTCGAGCGCACCGCGATCGTTCCGGACGTGATGCTCGGCGTGGTCGAGATGATCAAACTGGTCACCGGTCCCGGCGATCCGGTGATCGTCAACCCGCCCGTGTATCCGCCGTTCTTCCAGTTCGTCACGCACATGGACCGCCGGGTGGTCGAGGCCCCGCTCGACGCCGGTCTGCGCATCGACCCGGCCGGCCTGGAGGAGGCGTTCCGGGCGGCGACCGCCCGGACCGGCCGCGCCGCCTTCCTGCTGTGCAGCCCGCACAACCCCACCGGAACCGTGCACACCGCCGACGAACTGGCCGCCGTCGCAGCCCTCGCCGAGCGGTACGGCGTCCGGGTCGTCGCGGACGAGATCCACGCCCCGCTCGTCGCCCCCGGCGTCACCTTCGTGCCGTACCTGAGCGTGCCCGGCGCCGAAGGCGGCCTGTCCCTGATGTCGGCCTCCAAGGGCTGGAACCTGGCAGGACTGAAAGCCGCCCTCGCCCTCGCCGGGCCCAAGGCCGCCACCGACCTCGACCGGCTGCCGGAGGAGGTCGGTCATGGCCCGAGCCACCTCGGCGTCATCGCCCACACGGCCGCCCTGCGCGAGGCCACCGGCTGGCTGGACGCCCTGCTGGCCGGACTGGAGGCCAACCGGACCCTGCTCGCCGGCCTGCTCGCCGAGCACCTGCCCGCGATCCGCCTGCACCCTGCCGAGGCCACCTACCTCGCCTGGCTCGACTGCCGAGCCCTCGGCCTCGGCGACGACCCCGCACAGGTCTTCCTCGACCGCGGCCGGGTCGCCCTCAGCTCGGGCCTGCCCTTCGGTACCGGCGGCGCGGGCCACGTACGCCTGAACCTGGCGACCTCGCCCGACATCCTCACCGAGGGGGTACGGCGCATGACCGCCGCGCCGGCGTGACCGCGCGGGTCGCGGGAGCGGACGGCCTCCTACACTGCCGTGCATGGACGAGACACGGCTGGACCGGCTGGGCTCCGGCAAGTATCTGCTGGTGACCAGCCACCGCAGGAACGGGACCCCGGTCGCCACCCCGGTGTGGGTGGTCCGCGACGGTGACACCCTCGGTGTCTGGACGGCCGCCGACAGCTTCAAGGTCAAGCGGATCCGCCGCCGTGCCGATGTCCTCGTCGGCCCCTGCGACCTGCGCGGCAACCCCACCGGCGACCAGGTGCCGGCCACCGCGGAGATCACCGGCGCCGCCACCACCGCCCGCTACCGCGACCTCATCGCCCGCAAGTACGGCATCGTCGGCCGCCTGACCCTGCTGGGCAGCCGCCTGCGGCGGGGGCTGGACGGGACGGTCGGAATCCGGGTGACCCTCACGGAGTGAGGGCCGACCGGAACGAACCCCGGCCCGGTACGCGGGCGGCGTACGTCTCACCCCGCGCGTCACCCCGCGCGCCGTCAGGTCCAGGCGCCCCGGTACGGCTCGTCCAGCAGCTGGAAGACCGGCTCGCCCCGCACCGGGTCCTTGGCGGTGGACAGCCGGACCCGGTCGCCGCTGTGGATGCCGACCGGCGGGCCCATGACCCGGCCCCGTACGACGAACCCCTCGGCCATCTCGATCAGCGAGACATTGCGCGCCGCGGGCGTGTTGCGGTGCACCACGGTGGAGTGCCGGACCGTCCCGACACCCTCGCTGCGTTCCGTGCGCAGCTCGCTGCCCTGGCACACCGGACACAGCAGCCGGTGGTACATCGCGGTGCCGCACCAGGCGCAGCGCTGGAAGAGGATGGCGTCCCTGGTGTCCGCGGAGACGGGGTCGAGAACACCCGCCGCGGAGCCGGCCGCCGGATGCGAGACGCTTGCTGAGTGGTGGTACACGCTGGTCAACTCCCTGCGCTCGGCCGGAATCCCGCGTGTCCGGCGCGCACCGGGCACACGCGTGCGCGGCAGCGGTGCCACCGTGCACGCCGACAGAGTATGGCACTCAGTGTCACTCGTAAAGGCACTGCGTACCCCCAATGTGCGGAAGCGGTCCGTCAGGCGCGGCCGAGTGCCGCCTCCAGCTCCTGCACCACCCGCCACAGCGGGGTGTCCCGGCGGGAGACCAGCACCACCAGGTCGTCGGGGCCGCCCGCCGGCTCACCGGCCGGCAGCGGACGGGTCCGGGCGGGTGTCGCGGCGGGCCCGGTCGCGTGTCCGAACGCCCGCTGCACATACCCCAGCGCGTGGTCCACGGCCGCGCCCGCGTCGCCGAGGCCGTCCGAACGCAGCCACGAGCGCAGGGCGTTGTTGTGTGCGGCGACCACCGCGGCCGCGATGACATCCGCCTGCAGCGTCCCGTCGGGCCGGCCCGCGAACCGTCCGCGCAGGTACTCGGCGAGCGCGCGCTCGTAGCGCCACACCACGGACAGCTCGTACGCCCGCAGGCCCGGCACCTGCTTCGTGAGGCGGTAGCGCTGCACGGAGAACGTCGGGTTCTCCGCGTACATCCCCAGTACCAGCCGGGCCGCGTCGCACACCCTGCGCACCGGTTCGTCCTTGTCGTCGCCGGCGGCGAGGAAGGCGGTCATGTCGGCCAGGCAGCGCTCGTGGTCGGGGAAGACCACGTCCTCCTTGGAGGGGAAGTAGCGGAAGAACGAACGCCGGCCGACCCCGGCCAGGGCCACGATGTCGTCCACGGTGGTCTGCTCGTACCCGCGTTCCAGGAAGAGCTGGAAGGCCGCCGCGACGAGGGCGTCCCGCATCGGCGGCTTCGCGGTCGGCGCCGCGCTGCTGGAGCTCATGGTGGGGAACGTAGCATTCGGACGAGCTCCGTGACACTCAGTGCAGTGCGAGTGCTCGGACGGGGGAACTGAGTGCTGTGAGGCGGACTGCCGAAGGCCGGAGCGATCGAATTGACGGGAACCGATCGTTACGCGAGGCCGCCGGTCCTCAGGCCAGGGGCCGGGCCGCGCACCACCGAGTGCACGTCGTACGGAGGTCCGGGCCGGGGACGGAAGCGGCCGCACCCCGACGTAACCTTTCTGCATCCACTGCCGACATGGCGCATTTCCGTGCCCGCCGTCGGCACGGCCGCACCCGCCCGAGGAGACCCCGTATGCCCGCCGCCCGCCCCCGCCTGCTCTACGTCACCGACCTGGCGTACGAGGCCCGCGGGCGCCGCTACTGCGACGAGGACATCTTCCTCACCTCCCGGCTGCGCGCCCGCTTCGACCTCGCCCTGTGCCACCCGCTGGACGCCGCCGCGCTGCTGGACGGCTTCGACGCCGTGGTCGTCCGCAACAGCGGGCCCGTCCTCGGCTACCAGCGCGCGTACGAGGCCTTCCGCGCCCGGGCCCTGGCCACCGGCGCCCGCGTGTACAACCCGCTCACCGGCAAGGCGGACATGGCCGGCAAGCAGTACCTGCTCGACCTGAGCGCCGCGGGCTTCCCCGTCATACCGACGGTCGGCCGTGCCGAGGAACTGCACCTGCTGCCGGCCGCCGAGCGGTACGTCGTCAAGCCCATGCTCGGCGCCGACTCCCTCGGCCTCAGGATCGTGCCCGCGGGCCAGGTCGCCGCGCTCGCCACCGGCCGGGTGCTGATACAGCCCTGCGTCGACTTCGTCCACGAGGTGTCCTTCTACTTCGTCGACGACGACTTCCAGTACGCCCTCCACGCCCCGGACCCGGAGCGCCGCTGGGAGCTGAAGCCCTATGCGGCCACCGCCGCCGACCTGGAGTTCGCCCGGCGGTTCATCGACTGGAACGACCTCGGCCACGGCATCCAGCGCGTCGACGCCTGCCGCACCCGCGACGGCGGCCTCCTGCTGGTCGAACTGGAGGACCTGAACCCCTACCTCTCCCTGCACGCCCTGCCGGAGGAGGCCAGGGACGCCTTCGTCGCCGCGTTCACGGCGTCCCTGGGCCGGTACGTGCAGGGGGCGCTCAGCCCAGCCTGACGGTGACCCGCTGGGTGGCCCCGGCCGTGCCGGTGAGGTCGCCGAAGGTCAGCGTCAGCGCGGTGCCGGTGGCCGCCGAGGCGAGCGTGCCCGGCGCGGACGTCACCGCGGCGACCGCCCGCCGCCAGGTCAGGGTGAGGCTCGTACGCATGAGCATCGGATCGCTCACCGCGATCACGGCGGTGCCGTCGTCGTTCTCGCTGATCATCACGCAGCACGGATCGCTTGCGGTGAGCGTTCCGACCGTTCCGCCGAGCCAGAAGTTCACCCCGGTGAAGCCGAGCGAGCGCACCGAAACGCCCTGCCCGCTGCCGGAGTTGGCGAGCACCGTCAGCCAGCCGGCGTCCGCGGCCCGCGCCCGCGTGAGGGCGGCCGTGGCGCCCGGCAGCAGGAGGTAGGCGTACGACGCGTTCGCCGGGTCGGTGCCGTGATCGACGTACATCGTCAGGTACTTGCGGTTCACGACGGTGGTCGAGCCGCCCTTGTTGATCGTGCTCCAGCTGCCGTCGCGCGCGTCGCGCAGGGCCCGTACGGTCGCCCCGCCGGGGAAGACATAGCCGCCGTGCCCGCCGATGTGCGCCCATCTCGCCCTGGTGAGCGTCGCCGACCAGGGGGAGGAGGCGGGCCGGACCGTGCCGTCGACGGTGAAGGGGGCGCCGCCGGTGGGGCCGAGGTTGCAGTTCTCCACCGTGGTCTCCACGGCTGTGCCGTCGGTGCAGGTGATGCCCGCGCCGAGACAGACCACCGCGTCGTCCAGGAAGAACCACGACTTCTTCGCCACGAGCGTCGACTGCAGGCCCTTGAGGTGCTGCCCGACGGCCGCCCGCCGGCCGTCCGTCGCGCCGCCCACCCAGTCCACGTCCGGCATCGGGGCGCCCCAGTCGCCGCCGGCCCCGTCCGCGAGCGCCTTGCGCGAGACGGTCGTACCGGGCAGCCGGTAGGGGTCGACGGTGGGCCAGAAGGCGTCGCTGTACTGTCCGTTGGCGAAACTGTCGCCCCACCAGTAGAGCATCCCGGACCCGGTGTGCCAGCCGCGCAGGTTCTCGCCGTTGCCGGTCTCGTAGTACGTGATCCTCTTGTTCGCCATGCTCAGCGAGGCCGCCCAGCCGGGGCCGCGGTGCGTGGCCCGCGCCATGGACGGGAACAGCCGGTGCCCGGCCGGCTCGGCGGCCGCCGTCACCGACCCGTCGTCCTGAACCCCCTTGAGCCGGGCCAGATGCGGCAGGCTCAGCACCGGGTCGGCGAGCGGGGGGCTGTAGTGGTCCCGCTGCATCCAGCCCTTCACCAGGGCACGCCAGCGGGCGTTCTCCGCCGCGCTCGCACCCTGTCCGAGCAGCACGATCGCCCCGAGGACCGGATGGCCGCGCAGATGGTCGTCCTGCTGGACCTGCTTGGGGTCCGCCGCGGAGAGCCCCCGGCTGATGGCCCGGCCCGCGACGCCGTCCATCACCAGACCGTTGTGGAGGAACGGCGCCCAGGCGTGCTCCACCGCGTCGAACACGATCTGCCGGTTCGGGTCCGTCACCTCCCAGCTCGACCCCGCCAGCAGCGCGAACAGCAGTCCCAGACCGCCGAGCATCACCGAGCCGTACGAGCCGGTGTAGGGCACGGTGGTGTGCTGGACGAACGAACCGTCGGCGTACAGACCGTCGCCGGAGGTGACGTACGGGAACACGGGAGACAGGGCGTCGCGGGCCAGCGCCACCTTGGCGGCGCTCGCCCCGACGAGTCCGCGCAGCGCCAGCACCCGGCACAGGTCGACCCGGTTGGCGCCCGTGCTCGTCCCGCTGTAGCTCGCCACCGCCGAGTCGGGCACGAAGTGGTCGACGGCGGCGAGGTAGCCCGCCAGCTGGTCGGCCGACAGGACGTCGTACATCAGCACGCACACGTCCAGCAGGGCCTGCGGGGCTCCGATCTGCCAGCTGTACCAGTTGCCGTAGCGGGTCCGGTTCGCGTTGTAGACGTCGTCGTGGAGGTGGTCCAGGCCCGTGACGATCGCGTCGCGCAGAGCCGTGTCGCCGGTCAGGCCGGTGCCGGGCAGGGAGTAGGCCTGCGCGAGCGTGCTCAGCCGGGTGTAGCTGGTGTTCATGTTGCCCGAGTAGCCGTACGACTCCTGGTCGGTGTCCGGATCCGGGTCGGCGTAGACCAGGTCGGGCCACAGGGAGCCGGCGGCGGGGGCCATCGTGGCCCGGTACCGGCCGGCCGTCGTGCCCAGATCGGCGAGCCGGCTCCTGAACGGTTCGGCGGCGGGGTCGAACCCCTCGCCGAGGATCAGGGTGCGCCACCTCGCCCGGAGCGTCGCGAACTCGTCCGACGCCGCGAACGCCCGGGTCCCGAGCCCCACGGCGACAGCGGTTCCCGAACAGGCGGCCAGAAACCCACGGCGTGACCAAGGAGTCGTCATGACGGCGCTTTCTAGCATGCGCTTTCTGAAACGCTCAACACCTCTCACCGAGTTGAGCGTTCCGAACGTTCGAGGGGAGGCGGCCCACGGCTGAACGGCGGCACCCCCGTCGTCGTATCTCAGCACGGGGACGACGGAAGGAGAGCCAGGTGCCGACACCGACCGATCCCGAACGCCCGCATGCCGGACCGGTCCTGGAACCCGTCCGGGTCCTGCGGCCCCGCCGGCTCGACGGCCTCGCGGAGCTGATGCGCGAGATGGACGGCGTGGCGGCGCGAACAGCGGACGCCGACGACGCGGAGACACAGGAACTGCCGCGCGTACCGGCGCCGCCCCGCACCACGACCGTTCTGCGCCGGACCGCCGTCGCCGGGGCCGTGGCCGCCGCCGCGCTCCTCGGCTTCGGCTGCGCCCTGCTCCTCACCGGCCGCCAGCAGGCCGCGGCGACCGCACCCCCGCGGCGCCCGGCGACGACCGCACCACCCGCCACCGCACCGGCGCCGACCCCCACCGCATCCTCGGCGCCCACCACCGCCACCGACCCCGACGGACCCGGCACCCTCCGTCAGGGCGACACCGGCCCCGAGGTCACCGACCTGCAGAAACGGCTGCTCCGCATCCCGGACGTCTACCGCGACGGCTCCACCAGCGGTACCTATGACGCCGGCCTCACCGCGGCCGTCGCCCGGTTCCAGCTCTGGTACGGCATCAGCGGCGACGAGTCCGGCGTCTACGGCAACGACACGCGGCGTGCGCTGGAGTCGCGGACCAGCCTGGGCGACGATTCATGAGAGGCACGCGGGGAACCTCGGGAGAGCGGCGCGGGCCGCGCCCGGGCCTCCCTGCGTACGCCGGGGCCGGACCACAGCGGCGGACGGGAGCGCGGTGCCATGACGGACGTGGAAGGGACGCACAGCACGACGGCTGCGGGCGGTGCGGCCGGCGCGGCGGGCTCGGGCGGTGTGGCGGGCTCGGGTGGCGGCACGGCGGGTGTCGGCTCGGGGGAAGGCGCTGCCGACGCCACGCGCGGTTCCATGAGCGGCTTCTTCGGCCGGCTGAATCCTGACATGTGCGTGGTCACGGCCGTGGCCGAGGGCCAGCGGGCCGGGTGTCTGGTCGGCTTCGCCTCGCAGTGCTCCGTGCGGCCGCCCCGGTTCACCGTCTGGCTGTCCAAGGCCAACCACACCTACCGCGTCGCCCGGGCCGCACAGCACCTCGCCGTCCACCTGCTCACCCGGGACCAACGGGACCTCGCCGAACTCCTCGGCGGCGAGACCGGCGACAAGATCGACAAGTTCGCGCGCCTGGACTGGACCGAGGCGTACGGCGGTGCGGTGGTGCTGAGGGACACGGCGGCCTGGTTCGTCGGCACCATCCTCCACCGCACCGACGGCGGCGACCACGTCGGTTTCGTCCTGGACCCGGTGCAGTGGGGCGAGGGGCGCGGCGGGCCGCTGCTGCGCATGTCCGACGCGGCCGGTATCGAAGCCGGTCACCCCCTGGAATGAGCGGATTCGAACACCGGGCAACACCCCGGCGATGGGCATTGCCCCGGCGGTGGCCCCGGCCTCATCATGGGCAGCCTGCGGCCCACGGCCGCGCGTTCCGCCGCACCACGAACGAAGGCCAGCTCGATGACCGGCTCCCGCATTCCGGGCCTGCTCGTGCCCGCTGTCTTCCTGCTGGCCCTGGTCGTCGGGGTGTTCTGGTACTGGCGGCACCGGGACGACGACTGATCCCGGCCTCGCCCCCGGCTGACCGCCACCGGGCCACGGCGCCACCGGACGCTAGTCGTCCGTGCCCGGCGCGTCCGCCCCGTTCGTCACGTCCCCCAGCGGCAGCCTGATGTCGAGCACACACACATCGTCCCGGCCCTCGTCCGCGAGCATCGTGGCGAGCAGCGCGTCCAGCGAGCCGGACCCGCCGCGTTCAGGGGCGCGCACCGCTTCGGCCAGCCGGTCCAGGCCCGCGTCGAGGCTCTCACCGGGGCGCTCGACCAGGCCGTCGGTGTACAGCAGCAGCCGGTCCCCGGGCTCGAGACGGAGCTCCGCAGCCTCGAAGACGGGGGCCAGGCTCGCGCCGAGCAGCATGCCGCCGGGCCGGTCGAGGTAGCGCACCTCGCCGTGGCGCACGAGCAGCGGCGGCAGATGCCCGGCCTGCGCCCAGGCGAGAAGGCACCGGCGGGGGTCGTAGCGGGCGATCACCATGGTGGCAGTGGTCTGGGCGTCGCGGGAGTGCAGCAGCAGGTAGTTGAGCCGCGCCAGCGCCCCGGTCAGCGAGGAGCCGGTGGTGACCATGCCCTTGGCGGTGAACCTGAGCTGGGCCATCGTGGCCACGGCGTCGATGCCGTGGCCCCCCACGTCACCGACCACGAACAGGGCGTCCTCGTCGGGCAGTTCGAGGGCACTGAACCAGTCGCCGCCGACATTGATGCCGGACTGGGCGGGCAGATACGCGACCTCGACGCGCAGCCCGGCCATCCGCACCGGCTTGCTCGGCAGCGGCAGCAGGGCCTGCTGCAGCCGGGCGGCCAGGGCCCGCTCGGCCTGCAGGATCCCGCGCTGCAGCAGCATCGCCCGCTCGCTCTCCACCAGCGCGAGTTCCGCGCTCCGCTGCCGGGTGAGGTCCTGGACGAAGCCGTGCACCTCCACGGTGGTGCCGTCCTGTGCCGTGACGGCCTCCGCGACCAGCCGCAGATGCCGCACTCCCTCGGTCGTGTCGATGCGGAACGGCACGTCGAACGGCCGGGCGTGGCGGATCAGTTCGGCGATCGCGTGGGTGAGCGGGCCCGCGTCCTCCGGCAGGGCGAAGTCCGGCAGCCGTTCCAGAGCCAGCGGCGGCTGCGCGGGGGGCCGGCCGAGCACGGAGTACGTCTGCTCGGACCAGGCGATCTCCCGGGTGATCAGGTTCCAGTTGGCCCAGCCGAGGTTGCCGAGCCGCTGCACGTCGGCCAGGCGCTGCTCCTGCCGCTCCGCGGGGTCGTGCCGCAGCCAGGTGACCAGCAGGCCCTCGCCCAGCGGGGCGGCCCGCACCGAGTAGGTGGCGGTGACGGGCACCTCGCCCACCACGTCCGGGTAGACGAACGGCTCGCTCTCGAACGGCACCCCCGTCTCCAGGGCCTGCAGATAGCCCTGCCACAGCGGCTCGCCCGCGACGGACGGATAACTCTCCAGGACCTGCCTGCCCACCATCTCCCGGCCGGTCCGGCCGAAGACGTCGACCGCTTCCGAGGTCGCGGCCCCGATGCGGTAGTCCTCCACCGCGCCGGAGGCGGAGCGCAGCGGGGTCAGCAGGATCGCCGCGCCGGGCAGCGCGTCGAACACCGCCTGCACGGTCCGGGTGACGCCGTCGCCGGTGCGTTCCTGGGCGGAGTCGAAGGCGCGCAGCCGGCCCGCGCACAGCCGGGCCACGGCCCGCAGCAGCTCCCGTTCGCGCGGCCGGAACGCCCCGCCCCGCCGGCGCAGCACGCCGAGGGTGACATACGCGGTGTCCCCGGCCGGCATGGGCAGCCACGCCCGGCTGGGCCAGCGTTCGTTCGAATCCCCGATCAGCAGATACCGCTCGCGGTCCCCGACCGGGTCCTCCAGCCACTGCGCTTCGCCGGACCGCAGGGCCTCGAGCGCGACCACGCCGGTCACCGGGGGCAGGTACCGCCACTGTGCGGCGAGGGTGGCGTCCACTCCGGCGTGCCCGATCAGCTCGAGCCCGCCCTCGGGCAGCCGCTCGTACAGCATCACGGCGTCGGCGTCCGTCTCGGGCGCGAGGTGGTCCAGCAGGCAGTGGGCCAGTTCGTGCGGGGTGCCGACGCGGACCAGGTCGCGGCCGATGTGCCTGAGTACGTTCGCGAGCTCCACCGTGCCGGTGGGGGCGACCTGCCAGGAGCCGGCGAGCGGACGTCCTGCGGGGGACGGCGGTGTGCCGGCGGGCTGCTCCCGCGGCGGCAGGGTGCCCAGGGTCAGCCAGCACTGTTCGAGGAGTGTGCGGTTGCCGTCCGCGGCCCGCTGCAGCAGCTGCTCGTGCGCGGCTTCCGGGCTGCATCCGGTGACGGCCATGAGCACGCCCTTGGCCCGCTCCAGGACCGCCGAGGTGGCGGCCAGATCCCGGAGCCGTTCCATCTCCGCGCGCTGCCGGGCCACGACTTTGGCCAGCGCCGCCAGATCAGCGCCGGTGGTATCCACCGGGTGCACGGGCTCGCTCGTCACGCGACGAGCATGGCACATCCGGGACCGCTCGATCACTCCTGTGCCGGATCCGGTTTCATGGAAGATTCACACGAGCTTCGTACGACCGCCCGAAGGCGGGCGCGAGTCGTCCGCACGAACCTCGCGCGACAGGGGCGAACGGCGGGCGCCGGCGACCGGCGGAGCCAGTGGCGGCCGATGGGCCGGTGACGGCCGTGGGATCAGCGGCCCGTGCCGCGGCCGGCCAGGGCCTCGCTGACCGCGCGGACGCTGCGGGCGATGTGCTGCAGCTGCAGGACCTCGGCGGCGTACAGCTTGATCGTGTGCTCGATGACCGACTCGGGCAGGCCGAGCATCGGCAGCTCGGACCGTGCGGTCTGCAGCGCTGTCCGGGCCACCCTGATCTCCTGCTGGACCTGCAGCTGGGCGTGCCGGGCGAGCAGGACGGGGTGGCGGATCAGGGCCGGATAGCTGGCGTAGCGCGCGGGGATCAGCTCGCGC
Organism: Streptomyces sp. NPDC001093; assembly: GCF_040298985.1. Classification (NCBI taxonomy): domain Bacteria; kingdom Bacillati; phylum Actinomycetota; class Actinomycetes; order Kitasatosporales; family Streptomycetaceae; genus Streptomyces; species Streptomyces sp. NPDC001093. Next base: position 27,783 of record NZ_JBEPBF010000121.1, read on the forward strand.
AGCCACTTGGCCGCCGAGCGCTCCCAGTCGTACGAGCCCGGCGTCTTGACCTGGCAGGGCCAGTCGGGGCTGATACGGGTGCTGGTCAGGGGCATGGTCATCGCTTCCGGTGTGCGGCGTCGTGAGGGTGGTCCGACGGGTGCGGGGCGGCCCCGGCCTAGGGGATGGCCGGGGCCGCCACGGGCGCGTCGCGCAGACGGCGCGCCCCGGTACACCCCGGGCGCCGACGTGGGTAGGGGACGGCGGCTCGGGGTGTCCGTGCGGGGGCCCCGGGCGTCGGAAACCGGCGCTGCGCGGTGACTTGCGTACGCATGGGCGGTCCGTCGGCTTTCTCGGGGCGGTGTGCGAGCGGTGAGTCCGCAGGTGCGGAACGTGCCAGGAGTGGGCCGGGCGCGATCCGTGAGCAGTATTTATATATGCCGTCCGGTTTGCAAGACGTATGAAAACATTCATGCGTGATTTGTCGTGGATGATCCCCGTCCAGGGCAGGAGAGACCGCAAGATCTTCACCGCGACCGGCGCCGCAGGTGCGGGAACGCGCGGGATTCAGTCCTTCATGAAGAACTGGTGCTGGTCGGAGAGCTGTTCGTACTTCTCCAGGCGGGCCTGGGTCCGCTCCGGATCGGCGTCGGTCATGGCCTGCAGCAGTGCGGCGGCCATCACACCCGGCGCGGCGTAGGAGTCGAACACCAGCCGTGAGCCGGTGCCGGTCGCGAAGGTGACGTCGGCCTCGTCGGCCACCGGCCCGAGGGCGAGGTCGGTCACCAGGGCGACCTTCAGACCGGCGCCGCGGGCCACCCGGACGGCCTGCAGCGTCTCCTGGGAGTGCCTCGGCATGGCGAAGGCCAGCACCCAGGTGCCACCGGCCTCACGGCACTGCAGCAGGGCGTCGTAGGCCACGCTGCCGCCCCGCGTGACCAGCCGCACGTCGGGGTGGATGCGGCGGGCGGCGTAGCCGAAGTACTCGGCGAGCGACTCCGAGATGCGCAGGCCCAGCACCGTCAGCGGGGTGGAGCGGGACAGCTCGCGGCCGACGCGGATGATCTGGTCGGGGTCGGCGAAGTCGCGCCGCAGGTTCTCCAGGTTCTCGATCTCGGCGTCGACGGCCGCCTGCAGTTCGTTGGCCCGGTTCTCCTCGCCCGGTCCGCCGGCCAGCGTGCTCAGCGCGATCGACTGCAGCCGCTCGCGCAGGGCGGGGTAGCCGCTGAAGCCGACGGCGGCGGCGAAGCGGGTGACCGAGGGCTGGCTGACCCCGACCCGGTCGGCCAGCTCGGTGATGGACAGGAACGCGGCCTCGGTGATGTGCTCGATCAGGTACTGGGCGATACGCCGCTGCCCCGGCGACAGACGGGGGCCGTCGAAGAGTTCCCTGAGCCGGGAGGTCGGGGCGGCCTCGGCCGCGGGCACGGTCTTGCCGGACGTGATCGCTGATGCCTGGGCTCGTGCCTGCTGCGGCGAGGGCACCGGTCCGCCTCCATTGTCTGCCACAAGCACTCAACATAGCTCACCCACCGTCAGGAACAGCGGGTTGAGCAGGAGGTTTCAGCGCCGGAAGAGGCTGATGGAATGGCCCACGTCACCGGCCGGACGGCTGCTGCCGACCAGCTCGGCGAGCCGTCCGCGCGCCTTGGCGAGCACGGAGTCCGAGACCACCAGGAGCCCGTGCACCCGCTGCGGCGGCACCGTGCGCGGATCGGCGGCGTGGATGCCGTAGTACGAGGGCACACCGCTGCCCTTGTAGACCAGCCACACCCGCTCGCCCGGATACCGCTGCCGGAGCCGGTCGGCGAGCCGGCCCAGGTCCTGTCCCCAGTCCACGTTGGAGTCGTGCAGCAGCCGGTGGGTGCGGGCGGGGCCGCCGAAGGCCTCGTTGGAGTACGGCAGGTAGCAGGGGAAGGTCCGCAGCGAGCTCACGGCCGTGAACAGCACCAGCGCGGCCACCGCGGCGGCCGTCCACCGCCGGCCGGGCCGGGGCACACAGGCCGCCGCCACCGCCAGGAACATCGGCACGAACAGCGCGTACCGCGTCCCGAAGTCCCGCGACCCCGTCATGGCCGCCGCGAGCAGCACCCCGGGCGGCAGCAGCACATACGGCGCCGCGGGCCGCAGCCGCCGTACCGCCACGACCGCCACCGCACCCGCCGCGCCCAGCGCCAGCAGCCCGAGCGGCGTCTTCACCAGCAGGGCGGCCGGAAGGTAGTACCAGAGCGAGCCGGTGTACAGGTGCCCGAACAGATAGCCCTGCCACGGGTAGTCCTCCAGCCCGAACTGCACCCGCATGCCCGCCCGGTAGGCGTCTGGCACCGGCAGCAGGTCCACCAGCCGGCCGCGCAGCCCGTGCAGGGCCGGGACCGGTTCGGCGGGGGAGAACCGCAGGCCGGGATCGACGGCGAGATACGCGGCCCAGACGACGACGAGCGCCACCAGCCCCACGACGACCGCGCCGGCGAGGGCCGACAGCGCCGTCCGCCGCCGGTCGCCGGGGTCGCCCGCGAGGGCGGAGCGGGCCGTGCGACGGCGCGGATCGGCCAGGGCCGTGAGAGCGGACAGAACCCGCCGGGCCCGACCGGTGCGGGTATGCGGCCCGCCGGTCGGAAGGGCGTCCCCTTCCCGGCCGTCGTCCCTTGTGTCCGGCCCGTCGGTGTGCCGTGCCCGCTGCTTTCGGCTGTCGCCCGTCTCGGGTCCGTCGCCCTGCGGTGGGCGCTGTTGTCGGTCGTGGTACGTGTCCGGCCCGTCGGTGTGCGCTGCCTGACGTTTCCGACCGTCACCTGTGTCCCGCCCGTCGGTTCGCGGCGCCTCCCGGTCCCGGCCGGGGCTCGTGTCAGGGCGCGCGCCGGCCGGGTGCCTGTCCCGCTCCCGGTCGATGTCGGTGTGCGGTCCACGCCTTGGACGTGCGCCCCGTCCCCGGCCCGGTTCCGCGTCCGGACGGTCCCCCGGCTGCAGTCCCGGTCCCCGGCGCGCCGCCAGGACGGACACCGCCGCCAGCACCATCAGCACCGGCACCGCAGGCAACGCGCTCATCTTGGTCGCCACGGCCGCGCCGAGTGCCGCCCCGGCGAGCGGCAGGTACAGCCCGGGCCGTCGCCGCGCCCGCCACACCAGCCAGGCCGACGTCAGCACGAACCCGGCCGTCGGCACGTCCAGCGTGGCCAGCGAGCCGTGGGCGATCAGATCGGGCGAGAAGGCGTACAGCGCGAGGGCCACCAGACCGCCCGCCGTGCCCGTCAGTTCACGGGCGAACGCGAAGGCGACCAGCCCGAACAGCAGCGTCAGCACGATCACCGGAAGCCGCGCCCACAGCATCACCCGCCAGGGGTCGTTGCCCGATTCGTACAGCAGATGCCGGCCGACATCCCCTTGGGTGCCGGTGTACGAGGGGTCGTAGTGCGGGTCGGCCACCGCCACCCCCAGCGCGATCAGCAGCTTGCCGAGCGGCGGATGCTCGGGGTTGTAGCGGATCCGGTGCTCGTGCAGATAGTCGGTGGCGGTCGCGACGTACACCGGCTCGTCGATGGTCGGGGTCTGCTGGACGGCTGTGGTGACCATCGCCGCGGCCATCTGGGCGAGCAACAGCGCGGCGAGCAGGGGCACCAGCCACCGCCGGTGGCGGCGCAGCCAGGCGTACGGGCGGCCGGGGGAGGACCGTTGTCCCGGGCCAGGGATACCTCGGCCTCATGCACCCCCTGCTGCTGCGGGATCTCTGGCGTGCCATGGGGCGTGCCGAGGCCGTTCAC